>DATCJQ010000418.1:0-2194 GCA_036562745.1 Flavihumibacter sp. | reverse complement strand
CCCGGAGTTTGAACAGGCGCTGCGCGAAAATCATCATGCCTGGGAGGTTTTCGATAAGTTCAGCTACAGCCACCGCAAGGAATATATTGAGTGGATTGTGGAAGCCAAAACCGAAGCCACCCGGAACAAGCGAATCGCTCAGGCCATCGAATGGCTCAAAGAAGGCAAGGAACGTAACTGGAAATATGCCCGCAGCAAATCCTGAGGATGTTAAGAACTAATTAATCCTCTTTAAAAGTCGCCTTGAAACCCGGTACTTTGCAGTATGACCCCAATCATTTATTACTGTTATGATGCCTATTGTGGCTGGTGCTATGGTTTCAGTCCCGTTATAAAAAAAATCCATTCACTCTATTCCGACCAGATCAGTTTTGAAGTGCTCTCCGGCGGAATGATACTGCCCGACCATCCCAGGCATATCGGCATCATGGCCGGATATATCGCCGAAGCCTACAAGTCGGTGGAGGAACTTACCGGGGTCCGTTTCGGTCAGGATTATCTCTGGCATATTTTCAATCCCGATTTAAGCGACTGGTATCCGAATTCCGAGAAACCATCCATCGCACTCTGCATTCTAAAAGATATTTATCCCGATCGCCAGGTTGAGTTTGCGAGTGATCTGCAGTATGCGTTGCATTTCGAGGGACGTGATCTCTGCGATAATGAAGCTTATCGGCATCTGCTTGAGAAATACCAGATCGATCCGGATGATTTTTACCAGAAACTTGCTTCCGTCGAATACAAGGAAAAAGCCTATTACGAGTTTCAGCTTTGCAAGCAGTTACAGGTTAGCGGCTATCCCTGCGTGCTGATCCAGGTGACAGACAGCAAATTTTACATGCTGGCCCGGGGCTATACAGAGGAAGCAGCGCTGATTCAGCGCATCGAAGCCGTACTGGCCGACCTCAATAAAAACTAAAAAGGAACCTGCCGATTCGCTTCGGCTAATCCTCAGGAACTCAACCTATTATTAATTTCCATAATACCTGCCCCACCATCGACCCGGCAGGTACGGAATTTGTTTTATCTTGCACCTCCTTTACAATATTGTAGATATGGAATATAACAGAATCATTGCCGTGACCGGTTTACCCGGATTGTTTGAGTTAGTAGCCAGCAAAACTGATGGAGCGATTGTCCGTTCGCTGGATGATCAGTCAGCCAAGTTTGTATCATCCCGCAAACACAATTTCTCTCACCTGGAGAGTATTGAGATTTATACCAAACGCGACAATGTAAACCTGGTGGAAATTTTTAAGGCGATGAAAGCCAACAGTGCTGCCCTTCCCGACGTGAAGGATTCCGCTGCATTGAAAGCTTATTTCGAAACCGTTTACCCCGATATGGATTTTGAGCGTGTATACGCCAGCGATATGAAGAAAATGGTGAAATGGTTTGAAGTCATCACCAAGAATAATATTGAGCTGAAACTCACGGATGCAGAACCTGCCGTTGAGGAACCGGTGGAAGAAGCATCGCCCGTAGTTGAACCGGCTCCGGCTAAGAAAGCTGGCAAAACTGCCAAGGCTAAAGCAGCTGCTGAAACTGAATCTGCTGATGCCGCGGCCGAAGAGAAGCCCAAGGCTAAAAAGAAAGCCGCTCCGAAAAAAGCTGCTGACGCACCTGCGGCTGAAGGGGAAGAAAAACCCAAGAAGACTACCCGCAAGAAAAAAACTGAAGAATAATTCCGGAATATGTCGATTGCCGATATTAAAAAATTACCCCGGCGATTTCTGCCCGAGGATTTTACCGTAACCACCTGGGAAGCGCTGGAACCTTATTTCAAGGATCTGGCGGAACGTCCCATCAACTCCCGCGAAGAACTGGAGAAATGGCTGGAAGACAGCAGCGAGTTGGAAGCGGTGGTGAATGAAGATGCCTGCTGGCGCCAGATTCGCATGACCTGCGATACGGAAAACAAGGCGCTGGAAGAAGCTTTCACATTTTTTGTGATGGAGATCCAGCCCAAAATTCAGCCCTATGCAGATCAGCTGAACCGGAAACTTATCGGTAATCCTTATACGAAATCGCTCGATCAGAAAGAATATTTCACTTATCTCCGCGCCGTTAAGAAGTCCATCGATCTCTACCGCGAGGAAAACATCCCGCTGCAGGCCGAACTTTCCGTGCTGGCCCAACAGTTTGGTGTGATTTCCGGCAAGATGACGGTTACTGTTGACGGTAAGGAATATAC
>DATCJQ010000255.1:0-2936 GCA_036562745.1 Flavihumibacter sp. | reverse complement strand
TCGGAGTTTCCGGCGGATTGGAAGTTGCATCCGACCGTTTGCTTTCGCTCATTCAGAAAGGCATCACCGTGGCACAGGTGGCGCGGGTGAACAAACATTTTACCGATGCCGGCATCATGGTACATGCATACCTCATGTATGGTTTCCCCACTCAAACCGATCAGGAAACCATCGACTCGCTGGAGATGGTGCGACAGATGTTTGAAGCCGGCGTTTTGCAAAGCGCTTTCTGGCATCAGTTTACTATGACAGCTCATAGTCCGGTTGGACTGGCGCCTGAGAAATATAAGGTAAGGGCCCTGAAACCGGCCGAGATACTTTTTGCAGACAATGATGTGGAACATGAGGACCCTACCGGCGCCGATCATGCGCAGTATGCCTATGGACTGAAAAAATCCCTGCTAAACTTCATGCATGGAGCATGCCTGGATTTTCCGCTGCATAAATGGTTTGATTTCAAAACTCCCAAAACCAGTATCGCACCTGATTTCATTGCAAATGCATTGCGGGAAGATGATTGGACGCCCACATCACCCAACACCAAAATTGCATTTATCGGCCAGTTGCCGGCTGCACGTGTGGTGACCAAATCAAAAAAAGGTCAGCAATGGGAAATGATGGAATTGCAGTTTGAAACCCCTCAAGGTACTATAACGGTACGATTGAATCCCGACGAAGGCAAATGGTTTGCAGAGCTCTTACCCGAACTGGTACCGGCAGAAAAAAACCTGCTTACCCGACAGGAAATCAAATCCCGTTACGAGTCGGCAGGTTTACCCGATTTTGAGTTATTCTGGGATAACAAACCGCTTACCGGCTTATACAAGGCCGGATTGCTTAGTCTTTAATACGACTACAATTCAGCAGCAGCATCGGCTGCTTTTTTTGCTTCTTTTTCGAGACGCTTCTGCTCGCGCAGCAGGTTCTTTTCGTGTCTTCTTTTTTCACGCTCGATTTCTTTCTCGGCTTTCTTGATTTTCTTATTCTGCTTTTTAGCTTTTTTCTCCGCTTTCTGCCGTTGCTTTTCCGCTTTCTTTTGTCTCTTCTCCAGTTTCTGCGCTTTTTTCTCCATTTTGGCTACGCGAGCCTGGTGCTTTTTATCTACGTCCGTTTGTGCCTGGGCTGAAGAAATTCCTGCTGTGGCAATCAGTATCGCGAGAAGCAGTCCCGCTATTCTTTTAATCCCCTTCATACACTTCTTTTTAATTCATGTGTGGTTAACATACCGAAGGTCCGAAAACTATGCCAAAACCTGGTAACCAATTCTGTTAAACCTCTGCCCGATTCGAAGCAGTAACATCGACCTGAAGCAGGAAACTCCATGCTAACACTGGTAAATCGTTAAACCAATTCGAAGAATTCGTTAACCAATACGGGGAATTCGCTCTAATCAAAAGCAGCGAACACAATCGTTACCGCAGGAACAGGAGTTTCCGGATCCGCTTTTTATAGTTTCGGTTAACCGGATAGCGCCTGTTGGTTGTGATATTATTGAAGATGAGTGCCACCACCAGCAATACCAGAGCACCCGTAAGAACCGGGAACAACACATAGGTATAACCGAGTGATTTGATTTTTTCCGAGCCGATAACCGCCAGCAGAGCAGTGGCACCACCCGGAGGATGCAGGGTTTTGGTAAACTGCATCGCGATAATCGATGTAGATACGGCTAACGGAGCCGTGAGCCAGACTATATCGGGCAGGAGCAACCGAATTGTAACGCCTATAAAGGCAGCAATAACATGGCCGCCAATCAGATTACGGGGTTGTGCAAGCGGACTTTCAATAGCACCATAAACCAGCACACTGGAAGCTCCGAAAGAACCAATAAGAAAAAGATTGTCGGCACCGCCAAATTGAAACGATTGCCAGAACGCAATAAAACCGATACCAATGAATGATCCGAGAAATGACCAGAACTTTTCTTCCCGGTTCACCAGGGTCTCCTTATAGTAGATGTATTTTGTGTACCGAACGGTTCGCTTAAGCCTTTTCTTCAGCATTGGACCTCATTATTTCATCTTGCGCACGTTGATGGCGCTGTAGCCTTTAGGTCCGCTTACCACTTCAAAATTCACTTTTTCATTTTCGCCCAGGCGGGTTTCCATTTCGTTCACGTGAACAAATATGCTTTCCTGCGTTTGCAGATCACGAATAAATCCAAAACCTTTGGCTTCATTCATGAAAGAGATTATACCGGTGCGAATCAGGTCCTCCGGTGAAGGCTCGGCCTGCCTGGGCACTCCAATCTGAATATCCTCGAGACTGATTTCCACTTTTTCGCTGGGATCGGGCGGGGTACTAACGATATTGCCATCCGCATCCACATAGGCCATCATATCTTCCAATGATTTCCCTTTTTTTGCTTCATTTCTCCGCTCGTCCTTCCGCTCCTGCTTGTCCTGTTTCTTCTTCGCCTTCTTCTTCTCCAGCTCCTTTTTATTGAAAGATTCCTTCGACCTTGCCATAAGCGCTCCTTATTTGATGAATGATGAAGGTCGGATTTTTATTTGACTATCCCGCAAAATCCCCGGGCTTACTATGATACCTTTGCGTTAAAATCGTTTAAACACCCAATTTGGAAACACCGGTTATTCATATCACCCGACGGCTCTCACCCATCTATGGCGACAGCGAAGCGCGCTGTATGGCCGATTTGTTGTTGGAACATATCACTGCAGTTTCGCGACTGGAAATCAGGCAATTGAAGTCAGAATCGCTGAACGCGGAACAGGTAAAAAAACTGGAGGAATGCCTGCAGCAGCTGGAAAGGCATCGCCCTATTCAATACGTATTGGGAGAAGCCTGGTTTCAGGAAATGCCTTTTTATGTGGATGAACGGGTACTGATACCCCGACCGGAAACTGAGGAACTGGTGGAATGGGTGGTGCAAGATTTCAGGAAATCCGGCGGCCCGGGCTCGCAAACGGTAGTGC
>DATCJQ010000251.1:0-3873 GCA_036562745.1 Flavihumibacter sp. | reverse complement strand
ATTGCACACTGTCTCCCACCATACCCAGGAACTGTTTCTGCTGCGCATCAAGGGTTTGATTGATGGGCGAATTCTTTGCATCATTGTTCGAGAAAGCCGCCACCCGCAAACGCAGCCGCTTCCCTATATCGGTTTCGTTCGAGAGATAAAGGTTTGTATTGAGATAGTTGCGATCGGCATATTCAAACTCCACCTGAATCCGACGATCCTTGCTGATCATACGGCGGGGCGTAAACGTAATTTCGGCGGTGTTGTAGTTGATCACATAATCCTGGTCCTCGCCCCGCTGCAGCAGCTCGCCATCGAGGTAAACTCTTTCCGTACCGGCCAGCACCACGAAATAAAGTTCATTATTGGCGCCTGTAAGGCGATAAGGGCCCTGGTTACCTTCGAGCCCGTTAAACACATTACGCGTAAATTTTCCCTTGGCAATGGATCCGCTGAACATGGTTCGGTTCACCACGTTGGGCGCGAGCTGATTGGTGGTTTCAAATGCCCCGCCCTGCAATCGCTTATAGAAATTGAGAAAATAGTTTCGGTTTTGTTTTATGTCGATATCACCCAGACTAAGCTGCCATCCCTTCTTTTTGAACTGCAGAAAAATCCGGTCAAATTCGTTGAGTTGCTGGGTGGTTCCGTCGGGCTGGATGGGAATATTATTATCGGTGATGGCAGCAGCAATTTCGATGCTATCCCCCAGAAATCCGTTAATCTGCAGATTGAGGTTGGAAGTTACCACGGCATCCTGCGCATTACCAAAAGAAATCCCGCGGCCGAAACTGCCGCTGTAATTGATGTTGCCGAAGTTGAAGAAATCCTCGTCGCGCTCCGGTGCCCGGCCAATGCTCCGGATGGTTTGTTGCGACACATAGGAATTGAGCACACTATCGAAATTGATCTCCTGGCGCACCTTATTCAGCCGCGATGAAAAGCTCCGCCATCGCACCAGCACCGAATCAAAGGGGGGCAATTGCCGGAATTCGATGGTGGCATTGAGCCAGTCGACCACATAACTGCTGTCTGCAACACCGGGAATCCGGATACTGCCAGGCACCATGGTGAGGGTATCCAGTACCTGCTTACCCGGACGTACAGCAATACGCAGCTGACGTTGATTGGACCCCTTGCCCGGACCGGCAGGTTGGGGTGCCTGGGCCAACAGCATCTGTCCCCACCAAACGATCAACAACGATATAAGCAGTTCTTTGCGCAAGCCGCCCGGTTTCCTCTTAAAGCGATAAAATTAACTGATTATTGCCCAACTCGGCCCATGCAGCGTTGCAGCTGTAATCCTTGTCAAAGCTGCAATGCTGCTATATAAATCCCACCGTTTCATATCAGGCCTCCCCATGCTGCTTTTATTCAGCTCCTGTGCCAACACGCGTACGATTCTCAGGAGTCCGCAAACCAATCAACAGAATGCCTATCATGCAATGCCGACCCTTGAAGACGAGCGAAAAACAGCACATTATGTTTCGGGAACACTTACCATCGGCGGGATGAACGATTTTCTTCGCGACGATATCTACATATTCCAGGGGAGATGGCATGTTGCCCACCAGTTGGGGACAAACCTGCAGGGCTATTTCGGATTGAACGGCAGCGCGGGCGTCTACAAAATCTCCAGCCATTCCTGGTACGAGTACTATGATCCCCTGAATGGTAGCATCACAACCTACGAGGGTCCCAAAGGCAATAAGGGGACAAGCTCCC
Organism: Flavihumibacter sp.; assembly: GCA_036562745.1. GTDB lineage: Bacteria > Bacteroidota > Bacteroidia > Chitinophagales > Chitinophagaceae > Flavihumibacter. The sequence continues at coordinate 2,160 of DATCJQ010000251.1, read as the reverse complement.
TCGGCTCAACGGCCGGTTTAGCCTATGCGATTCCACTCGGTACCAAAGCCGAATGGCGGATACTTGGCGTGGAAGGCAGTGCGGGACAGGAATTTGGCAGCTATTACAAACTCCGCAAATCTTTACCCGATACCCTGGTTAGCTTAACGGATCGCCGAAACTTCCATGCTACTCTGGGAGGGTTCACTGAGTTTATTTTCAAACCCCGGAACAGGGATATCAGAATAGGTTATCAGCTGGCTGTCGGATCTTCGCTCCACCGGCTGCGCAACCACTATGATGGCTGGCATGACTTCACTCCCTATTACATCAACAACACCTTCCATTTTACTGTGAGGCGCACAACGGGATCCGTACGGATTGCCTCGGGAAAATATTTCGCAGGCGTACAAATGGGATTCAGTTACCGGCTCAGCCAGTAACTGATTCACCAATTCACTTAATATTTTACAGAAAATAAGACCTGTAAGGATCAGGCGTTAACTGCCTCTCCGTACATTTCGGCTTTGAGTTTCTTCACGCGCTCGTCCCCGATATACTCGTCGAATGTCATCAGACGATCGATGATTCCGTTCGGTGTCAGCTCGATAATTCGGTTAGCCACGGTCTGCATAAAGGTATGGTCATGCGATGTAAGCAGCACGATACCGGGGAAGTTCTGACAGCCCTCGTTGAAGCTTTGGATACTTTCCAGGTCGAGGTGGTTGGTCGGCTGATCGAGCATGATCAGGTTGGGGTTTTGCAGCATCATACGGCTGATCATACAACGTACTTTCTCCCCACCACTGAGTACATTGGTCTTCTTCATGATATCGTCACCGCTGAACAGCATTTTGCCCAGGAATCCGCGCAGGAAGGGCTCATCGGCATCAGTTACATGCGACGGAACATATTGACGAAGCCACTCGAGCAGGCTCAGTCCCTCTTTGAAGAATTCATTGTTCTCCAGCGGCAGATAGGCGCTGGTAATCGTGGTTCCCCACTCGAAACTACCGGCATCAGCCTGGCGGTTATTATTGATGATTTCAAAGAAGGCAGTCACGGCCAGCGGATCCTTGCTCAGCAGGGCAATCTTATCGTTTTTATTCACGCTGAAGCTGACTTTGTCGAAGAGCACACGTCCATCAACACTGGCTTTCAGATTCTCCACGTTCAGGATCTGGTTACCCACTTCCCGCAGGGGCTGGAAGATGATACCGGGATAACGACGGTTGGAGGGTTCGATCTCTTCGATGGTAAGTTTCTCCAGGGCTTTTTTCCGGCTGGTAGCCTGTTTCGACTTGGAGGCATTCGCACTGAATCGGGCGATGAACTCCATAAGGGCTGCTCGCTTCTCCTCGATCTTTTTGTTTTTGTCGTTCAGCTGACGGCTCATCAATTGGGAGCTCTCGTACCAGAAGGTATAGTTACCTGTAAAGATTTTGATTTTCTGACGATCCACATCCGCCACGTGGGTACAAACAGCATCCAGGAAGTGACGGTCGTGCGATACCACCAGTACGATATTTTCATAGTCGGCCAGGAAATTCTCGAGCCAGCTGATGGTTTCGATATCCAGACCGTTGGTAGGTTCGTCGAGCAGCAGGATATCCGGATTTCCGAACAGGGCCTGGGCCAGCAGCACCCGCACTTTCAGGTTACCGGGGATATCCTTCATAAGGCTTTGGTGAAAGGCCTCGGGCACACCCAGTTCGCTCAGCAGGCTTCCCGCATCGCTTTCGGCAGTATAGCCGCCCATCTCCCCGAATTCTGCTTCCAGCTCACCGGCGCGCATACCGTCTTCCTCGGTGAAATCGGCTTTGGAATAGATGGCATCCCGCTCCTGCATCACTTCCCACATTTTCTGATGGCCCATCAACACTGTGTTCAGTACCGTGGTATTATCATAGGCGAAATGGTTCTGTTTCAGAACGGCCATGCGCTCGCCCGGTGTAATGGTCACCGATCCCTTGGTGGGCTCGATCTCTCCGGCCAGAATTTTCAGAAAGGTTGATTTACCGGCCCCGTTTGCTCCGATTACTCCATAGCAGTTCCCCTTGGTAAAGTTGAGGTTAACTTCATCAAACAGAACGCGTTTGCCAAATGATAAGGTGACGTTATTTACTGAAATCATGTGTTTTACTCCTTTTCGAGGCGCAAAGGTAAGGAAAAGAAGGGGGA
>DATCJQ010000240.1:0-13220 GCA_036562745.1 Flavihumibacter sp. | reverse complement strand
AAGAAAACAATCACCAGCAGCAAGAGGAAAAACAGCACCATCCCTGCCATGAGCAGCTGGTGCAGGATCAGCTTCCACCGATGTTCCGCGTTTTCGTTCAGCAAACGAAGATTTTCAGCCCTGGCTTTCTCTGCTTCGTAGCGCACCAGCGCAAACTGATTCCGGGCCGCGCTCCGGGCCGTATGCAAACTGTCGGAAAGATGCAGGAACTCACCAAAAAGAGCCCGCTGCAATCCATTGCCCTCCAGTTCCAGGATCTTTTGCATGGCCTCCAGCTTATCGTCGGCGCTGTTCAGGGAACTAGCAACCGAATACATGGCACGGGCATAAAAAATCGCAGAGTCGGGACGGGATTTCATATAATAATCCGCCAGATGAGAATAACTGGCGTTGAGTCCCCATTTATCGCCCTTCTGTTTTCGTATATACAAGGCCGTATGTAACTCCGGCGCGGCATTATAGCGGGGATTCCGCTGCCATTTGGCCCGGGCCAGGTTCGACAATACCCGGGCATACTCTTTCGAATCGGGCTTGTGTTTGGTGAGAACCGACTCAAAAACCCCGATCGCCTTCGCATAATCACGCTTTTTCTGATATACCACCCCCAGATTATTTATGGTGATCAGTTTGTCGGACTCATTCTCGAGCAGGTCCAGGGCATCCTCATAATACCGGATAGCGGTTTCGTAGTGCTTCAGATTCAGACTATTGGAGCCAAGCAGGGTATTGATGGCCATAAGGGTAAAACGGTCCGACTCTTTTTGCGGATCAAGGTATCGGAGAGCTTCCAGCAGGGTTTCCTGGCTCCCGAAGTAATCGCCGGCATCGAACTGCAACATGGCCATATAATTATAGGCCATCGCGATTTCCAGACTGTCGGCCGAACTGCCCGCGATCTGGTTAAAAAGATAAAAGGCCGAATCGGGATGGTCGTAATACAGCGATTCCGCGTGGTTAAAATCAGGAGTGATAACCAATGGTGCAGGTGGTTTAGGTTGGCTGCACGAGAATAGGACGAGTATCAGAGCCGACAGCAGCGCTCGCATTTTTCCGGTCAGGGGCATACGGACTAAAAGTAAAAAAAATCAGTATTTTACCGGGTACCGGAAAAAAATAAGGCAAGATCGCTCTTGCCTTATGGAATTCAACCCTTACCTCCGGGGCGGGGCGGAACATGTCCGGTTTCACCGCCGGTATCATCCTGAGTGGTAACGATACCGCTGTCGTCGGAAGGGAGGTTGCCGGAATTGTTCGGGCATGAGAAGGCCAGGAACAATGATATCAGAATATGAATCATTTTACTTGTTTTAATTGTTAGGAAATGGGCAGGCGGCTTCGGCACGCTGCCAGTGAGCGGGCGGTTGAACAGCGCTTTTCAACCTTTTTTTGGGAAGAGGGTGGAGCATTGAAGCGGATTTCTTCGGACGCTTCCCAAGCCGTCGTTGGGCCTCCGCGTTCTTTGCTCCGGTCATCCGACCCTGTACAGAAACCTGTCAGCTAAACAGGCTTTGATCGATTGACAAGACGAAACTAATAGCGCCTAACCCGCTGATTGATAGATAATTCCGTTAATTCCGATATTTCCGGTCGATTTCCGGTTTGTAGGATTGAATTCCGATATTCTTCCCGGTTCCAGCCTATGAAATTGCCAGGATTTTTTTTCGATGCTGGAAAAAGCCTATTGATAAACAGTCTCCTAAGCCTTGAATTATGATTAATGCATATCCTGAATACGGTAAAGCAATACTGCAATTCTTTAAACAGAAAGTAGCACAAGGGGATTGCAGCACATTTCTAAAAGTCTTGACTCCCGGAAACCTAAAAAAGGAATCTATACGGAAACTGAAGCTCCCGATCTCTCCGAAGGACATAAAAGCTATCCAGGATTTTTCCGGAAAATATGATGAGGCCGCCGATTGGGTTCGCGTGTTCAACAAGAGTAAAGCCGAAGATTTTAAAACGCTCGCAAACTTCTTGAAAGGTGAAACGGAAGAAACAGCGCTTGAAAATCTTGAATTCCTGGCCTGGCTTCTGGACTTCAGCCCGAGACCGGTCAACGACTGGAATGAGCATTACAACAGGACAATTCTCAAGGCAAAACCGAATGAAACCGAAAACGAAGGGCCACGGGGTAAAATGGGCTCCGGTTCTTCTCCCAATAATTCACCGGATCAAAACCTCGCGGCAGACCCTGAGCCAAAATCTATTGTCGGAATCCTACCAACTGAACCCAGTGAGAAATTTATCGGGGGAGTAAATTCCGAACCGGTATTACCCCCATATTCCAAGGGGCAACCCTGGAAAAAATACCTCAGACAACCTGCTGCCTGGGGCACAGGCATTTTGCTTGCTCTTGGCATAGGCACTTATTCCTATCTCGACAAGAAGGAAGACCCTGCCTACAGTTTACTACCTTCAACCGGGTGTATGTACTGGACGGGAGAACAGTATACCGCCATCCCCTGCAACCAACGAAAAGAAGATGCGCTGATCATTGCGCTCGATACCGCGCGGCTCCGGAACTTCCGACGGATTACCCGACCGGATACAATTACCTATCAGGCGATTGGTCATGTATGGTATATCAAAAGAAATAATGCACTGGAGTATTATACAGCCGGAGGAAAGCATCCTGAAGACCCCAACAAGAATCTGCGGCCCATCACCAAATACATGATCGATAAATATCTCCGAAACATTCATAGTGGAAGCAACTCCACAGCCAAGGGTGAGGCAAAGCCAAAGTCCAGCCCCTAAACGCGCAAACGAGAGGACAGATCGTTTTTTCAAAACGGTAGCTCAGCCGGAAACCGGCCCCCGGCACAATCCTTTCAGGTACACAGGATCAGTAAAATTTAAAATCTATTCTCATGGACAAGAAAATTGCTATCCTGGCCACACACGGATTTGAGGAATCTGAACTGAAATCACCCAAGGAACATCTGGAAAAACAGGGCTGGACGGTCCATATTATCAGTCCCGAAACAGACAGCATTAAAGCCTGGGCCAAAACCGACTGGGGAAAGGAATACCGCGTCGACAAACAGGTTTCCCAGGCCGCAGCTTCCGACTATGATGCGCTGGTACTCCCGGGAGGAGTGCTGAATCCCGATAAACTCCGGACGAATCATGATGCCATCGCTTTTGTGCGCGATTTCTTTGCGCAGCAGAAACCGGTAGCCGCCATCTGCCACGGTCCGCAGGTGCTGATCAATGCCGAAGTGGTAAACGGCCGCACCCTCACTTCGGTGGAAGCGGTAAAAATGGATCTGAAAAACGCCGGGGCCCGCTGGATCGATGAAGAAGTGGTGGTGGATAACGGCCTGATCACCAGTCGCACCCCCCAGGATCTCCCTGCTTTCAATAAAAAATTGGTGGAAGAAATCAAAGAAGGCATTCATGAAGGACAAAGCCTGTAACGAAAAACAAAAAAGCCACTTTCCAGTGGCTTTTTTCTACGGCGCAAAGTTGAGGTCCTCTGCTATTTTCGGTTTATGAATCCTTTTTTGATTTTTTACCCGAGTTTCTCGCGGGCTTTTTATTATTGGTGATGGTATCGCCCTTGATAATTTGTTCCTCCCCTTCCCTGCTATCGAGCTCATCTTTATTTTGTCTGTTTCCGGGGGGCACTGTTCTCGGATTTTTGTTGTTACCCATCTGGGTATTTGAATTCGTTTTCATGGTTCCCAGTTTAAATACTTAATGCAATAAGGATGCCTTCAGGACGGAGGAAAATCAGGCCGCCCAGGGATCCAGCACCACTTTCACACAGTTGTCTTCTTTTTTATCGAACATCTTGTAGCCCTCGGCAATTTGCGTAAGCGGCAGGCGGTGGGTGATGATATCATCCAGCTTCACCTGTCCCTTGATAACATACTCGAGCAATTTATCGATATACTTGTGCGCCGGTGCCTGTCCACCCTGAATACGTATGCCCTTATCGAAGAACTGCCCGATGGGGAAATTGTCGTAATGCGTGGGATAAACGCCTAATACGGATACGATTCCGCCGCGGCGAACCGCACTCATACAGGCTTCGAGCACTTTAGGCGAACCTTTCTCCACATTGATCACCGATTTCACGCGATCCATCAGTGTGCGATCGGGTTCGAAACCCACAGCCTCTATACATACATCGGCCCCACGACCATCGGTGAGATCACGAATCTGTTCGATTACGCCCTTATCTTTTCCGCCTTCCCAGAGAATGCCTTCTGCATTGGCTGCCTGACGCGCCATCTCCAGACGGTAGGGAACCGTGTCCACAATCAGTACACGTTCGGCCCCGCGGAGCCAGGCTGCTTTGGCCGCCATGATACCAACGGGACCCGCACCGAAAATGGCAACCGTTTCACCACCTTGCACTTCACCCCAGTCCACGCCGGTATATCCCGTCGGAAAGATATCGGTCAGAAATAAAACCTGCTCGTCGGTCAGGTTATCGGGTACGATCCGCGGACCATAATCCCCATAGGGTACCCGCACGTATTGTGCCTGTCCGCCATCGTAACCGCCATAGAGGTCGGTATATCCGAAGAGCGCACCACCTTTTTCCGTCATCAGTCCGCCTTCGGGACCATAATTCTCCGGATTGCTGTTCTCGCAATGCCCCGGCAGATGATGATTACAGAAAAAACAATGTCCGCATGCCACCGGAAAAGGAACCACTACGCGATCGCCGCGCCGGAGGTTTTTTACCCCCCGACCGGTTTCCTCCACAATACCCATAAACTCGTGTCCAAGTACCATGGGCCGGGGTTGGGGAATGCCGCCGGAGTAAATATGTAAATCGGAACCACAAATCGCGGTAGCGGTAACTTTCAGAATAATATCGCGCTCATCCTGCAATTTGGGATCTTCCACCGTGTCGCAGGTAATTTTACCGGGACCATGAATAACTGCTGCTTTCATATAGTATCTGCTATTTGTTATTGGGGTGTACAGGTTCCTGCTGCTTCTTCATCATATCTGCAGCAGCGCTGTCGGTCATCATATTGCTCATGGCAACAGTTACTTTGTTTTTGAATCCGGATACGACCTTATCGTCGCCGCGCATCAGCGCTTCGTAACCATCGCGGGCCACATCAGCGGGATCGGATAGCTTATCCTTATCCTGCGCAATTTTGGATTCCTCCATATCAGCCTTGTTGAAAAAATCGGTATCGGTAGCGCCGGGCAATAAGGTGGTAATGGTGATGCCCCGGTCTTTCACCTCGCTGCGCACTGCTTCGGAAAAAGACTGCACATAGGCTTTGGTGCCATGATATACCGATTGCCAGGGCCCGGGTGTTTTACTGGCAATGGACGAGGTATTCAGAATACGTCCGCGACCCCGCACCAGCATATCCTGAATGAACAGTTTTGTCAGCACCGTCAGTGCAGCAATATTCAACTGAATAATAGCCAGTTCCCGACGGATATCTGTTTCTTCAAATAATCCATATACACCCTGTCCGGCATTGTTAACCAGTATATCCACCACTATATTGTTATCTGCCAGCTCCTGAAACAATTCAAAAGGCGCCTCGGGTTCAAACAGATCTTTCGCAATGATCAGCACTTTCACATTTGCAGACTCCAGGTTTTGCATGGCATCCCGCAGTTGCATCTCATCGCGCGCAACGAGAACAAGATTATGGCCATTCAGCGCAAACTGTCGCGCCAGTTCGTATCCTATCCCCTCACTACCGCCGGTAATAAGTGTATATGTGGTGGAATCGTTCATGCTTCTTCTTTTTCGGCTTCGTAATTGATATTGTTCTCTGCGATATCGGTGAGATTGGCATCGGCCTGTTTTTCTTCCTCCAGGGTCATGCGCAGGATTTCGGCAATCTCACTATAGCCCAGCGTATCGGCCAGTTGTGCCAAAATGCCGTAGGACGCGATTTCGCAATGTTCCACTTTCTGCGCGGCAGATATGATACCCACATCGCGGGTCAGCGAGCCGTCTTCGGTTTCTTCCACAATCAGTTCACCTTCCTTCACAAGTCCCTCCATAGCCTCGCATTTTTTCGCTTTGGGATCCTCGCCCATGATGTCGAAGATCCGCTCCAGCCTCGTCACATGTTCTTCGGTTTGCACCAGATGGTCTTCGATGGTCGATTTCAGTTGTACGGTAGTGGCCGCCATCTGCATTTTGGGCAGGGCTGTGGTCAGATGCTTTTCGGCCCAATACAAATCGCGGATCGAATCCAGAAAAAATTGTCCCAGTTGGGAATGACTGTCTTTCATATGTTGTGATTTGCCTCCCTAATTCAATAAGCATACCCGGCGGGATGGCTGAACACGCAAGCGATCATCCCGCGAAACTGCGAAAACCCTTGTAGAACAATTTGCTCATGCGATCAGATCCTGCGGAAATATTCTACTGCCAGCCTGAGCAATTCGAGGAGCCAGCGGCAGGTAAAGACCAGCTCGCCCGTTGATTCTGTTGCCGGACCACGGGAGTCAACCGATGCTTCGAGCAGATCGAACAATTCTGCTCTGGCATAGGCAGGCGAGAACTGCGCAAAAAAGGATACCACGACGGCGGCAGGATAAGGAAGGATCCCATGCGTTTCCACCGGTGCATCCTGCCAGGCCGCGGGCTGCTTCTTCTCAACCCTTCTCACCCAAATGGTATACAGCGCGGCGGTCAGTTTCTTCATCTCCTTACAAAACAGGATCAGTCTTTCCCATTCCTCCGGCCTTTCATAAAATGCGCGGGTGTTGGCGAGGGCTCTTTCCTTACATAGTTCGAGCCGCGCTTCTGCTTCCGAGGGCAGCATCACCGAAAACAGCTTGTGAAGCGATGGATAAAATTGTTTCTTCCGGATGATGAGCTGCCCTTCTCCCCGGTGTTTCAGACATAAGCGATGCGTTTGCATGGTTCAAGATTTTATCTCCCCAATCTGTTTAAACAAAATCCGGTATCCTAATCATAGAGGCGATAAATTACCAGGCGGCACCGGTAAATTATCGGCGGGAAAAATTTCCACGCGCAGAAGCGGAAAAACTTAGGTAACTTATACGTCCATTCTTCCATCACGAATAAAAGCCTGTAGTATGACCAACCGCACACCAAAATCAACGAAACAATTATCCGTAAACGGGAAGACCTACCAATATTCATCGCTGGTGGGATTGCCCGAGGGCATGGTGGATCACCTGCCTTTCAGTATCCGGATACTGCTGGAAAATGTGCTGCGCAATTACGACGGATTCAGTATTACGGACGAGCATATACAGACGCTGATCAACTGGCAGCCGACGCCGCCGGATAAGGATATCCCCTTTATGCCGGCGCGAATCCTGATGCAGGACTTTACGGGTGTGCCGGCCGTGGTGGATATGGCATCGCTCCGGGCAGAATATGTACGGCAGGGCCGCGACGGGCAGGAGATCAATCCCGCTATTCCGGTGGACCTGGTGATAGACCATTCGGTGCAGGTGGATTACTATGGCACCGATTATTCCTATAACAAAAATGTGGAGCTGGAATATGAACGCAACCGCGAACGATATGAACTGCTGAAATGGGCGCAGAAGGGTTTGAAAAATTTCACCGTGGTGCCTCCGGGCATGGGCATTTGTCATCAGGTGAACCTCGAATACCTGGCCAAGGGCGTGGTGGAACGCGATGGATGGGTCTTTCCCGATTCGCTGGTGGGAACCGATTCGCATACACCTATGGTGAACGGAATAGGTGTCGTGGCCTGGGGCGTTGGCGGTATCGAAGCAGAAGCAGCCATGTTGGGACAACCGATCTATTTTACCTGTCCCGAAGTGATTGGGCTCAAACTAACCGGTGCCATTCCCGAAGCCTGCACGGCTACGGATATGGTGTTGGCGATCACGCATATCCTTCGCAAAAAAGGAGTGGTGGGAAAATTCGTGGAAGTGTTTGGCGACGGGTTGGATAATCTCACCGTAACCGATCGGGCCACCATTTCGAACATGTCGCCGGAATTTGGTTGTACGATTACCTACTTCCCGGTGGATAATCGTACGCTGGAATACATGCACAATACGAATCGTCCGCCGGAGCTGATTAAGCTGGTGGAAACCTATTGCAAGGAGAATCTTTTGTGGAGAACCGGCGTGGAGCAGATCAATTATTCATCGGTGGTGGAGTTTGACCTCTCGACCCTGGAGCCCACGGTATCGGGGCCCAAGCGGCCGCAGGACAAGATCCTGGTGCGCGAGTTGGGACAGAAATTTTCGGAACTGTTGGAGAAGGAACATTCGCGGGTGTACTATCCCCTGGCTACGCGTCCGGAATCGGGATGGCTGGCGGAGGGCGGATCGGGCACCGAGTTTCAATATGGGAAAGTGCCAATCGACGCACCCAATCCGCATGAAGTGGTGGCCGACAGCATGCAAACTGTTCGGATCAAGTATAAAAACAAGGACGTGATTCTGAGTGATGGCAGTATCGTGATAGCTGCGATCACCAGTTGTACCAATACCTCCAATCCGGCGGTGATGATCGGCGCGGGACTGCTGGCGCGAAATGCCGTGAGTCGCGGACTGCGCACCAAATCCTGGGTAAAAACCTCGCTGGCCCCGGGATCAAAAGTCGTGACTCAGTATCTTGAACGATCAGGACTGCTGGAGAACCTGGAAGCGCTGCGCTTTCATACCGTGGGATACGGATGCACCTCCTGTATCGGAAACTCCGGTCCGCTTCCTGCCCATATTGCCGAAGCAGTGGAGAAGGGCGAGCTGATTGTGGCTTCGGTATTATCGGGTAACCGGAATTTCGAGGCCCGCGTACATCCGCAGGTGAAAATGAATTTTCTCATGTCGCCCATGCTGGTGGTGGCTTATGCGCTGGTGGGACGAATCGACATCAATTTGCTGGAAGATCCGCTGGACTATGATCCGAATGGCGAACCGGTTTACCTGCGTGATATTTGGCCGAGCCGCGAGGAGATTCAGCAAACTATTAACGAAACACTGAAGCAATCGGATTTTCAGGATGTGTATGATGTGATATTCGACGGATCGGAAGACTGGCAACATCTTGAAGTACCGCTGGAACAGAATTATAAATGGAACCCGTCATCAACCTACATCAAAGAATCGCCCTTTTTTGAAAATCTGAAACCGGTACCGGATCCGGTGCAGGATATAATTGGAGCGCGGGTGTTGCTTTATCTGGGCGATTCGGTTACCACCGACCATATTTCACCTGCGGGCTCTTTTAAAGAGAACAGTGCGGCCGGCGGCTATCTTACGAGTCTCGGTGTATCGAAAGCCGACTTCAACTCGTATGGATCGCGGCGGGGTAATCACGAAGTAATGATGCGCGGAACCTTTGCAAACGTGCGAATCAAAAACCGGATCGCTGATCGGGAAGGTGGTTTTAGCCGGCATTTCCCCACGAACGAAGTACTGTCTGTATTCGACACAGCCATGCGATACCAGCAGGATCAGACGCCCCTGGTGGTGCTGGCCGGACTGGAGTATGGCTCGGGTTCATCGCGCGACTGGGCCGCCAAGGGCACCTATCTCCTGGGGGTGAAAGCTGTAATAGCAGAAAGTTTTGAACGCATCCATCGCTCCAACCTGGTTGGCATGGGAGTTGTGCCCTTGACATTCACCAACAACGACAATGCGGAAAAACTGGGGCTCGATGGTTCGGAAATCTTTGATATCCGTGGATTGGCGGAAAATCTGACGCCGCAGAAATTGCTCGATGTGCGGGCGGTTCATCCCGTTAGCGGAAAGGTAACGGAATTCATTGTGAAGTGCCGGCTCGATTCGGCGATCGAAATAGAATATTATAAAAACAACGGCATACTGCAGTATGTGCTGAGAAGTTTTCTGAATAAACATAAGTAGTCTCCGACAGGGAAAAATGTGCAAGTTTTAGTGAAATCCGTCCATTGACCCACCTGTTCGTTATGGCCAACTTTGTGATGTTAATATTTCACAATAACCATTAAACTTTTAAACAATGAGCAGGTTCACAGTTAAAGACGGCACAGAACTTTATTACAAAGATCTTGGCAAGGGTCAGCCGATTTTCTTTCATCACGGATGGCCGCTTTCTTCCGATGATTGGGATGCACAGATCATGTTTTTCCTCGACAAGGGTTACCGCGTGATTGCGCATGATCGCCGTGGTCATGGTCGTTCGACCCAAACCTGGCAGGGTAATGATATGGACACCTATGCATCCGATGTGGCGCAGCTGGTGGAGCATCTGGATCTGAAGGATACGATTCATGTGGGTCACTCAACCGGCGGTGGAGAAGCGATCCGTTATGCTGCCAAATTCGGCAAGGGTCGTGTTTCGAAAGTAGTGCTGATCAGCGCGGTGACGCCCTATATGATTGCCGATAAGAACAATCCCGATGGCGTTCCGCTGGCTGTGTTTGATGAGATCCGCCATAATACCCTGCACAATCGTCAGCAGTTTTACCAGGATCTTCCGGTAGCTTTTTATGGATACAACCGGGAGGGTGCTGAGGTGAAAAAAGGGGTAATGGACAACTGGTGGCGTCAGGGGATGATGGGTGGAATCAAAGCGCAGTATGATTGTATCCGTGTGTTTTCCGAAACAGATTTTACGGAGGACCTGCAATCAGTGGATATTCCGGTGCTGGTTCAACATGGTGATGATGATCAGATTGTGCCGCATGCCACCACAGCAGTGAAAGCAGCCCGGCTGTTGAAGAAGGGAAAGCTGATTATTTATCCCGGATTCTCCCATGGCATGCCTACTGTGAATGCGGAAGTGATCAACAATGATATTCTGAAGTTTATCAACGAAGGCTAGTTCTCATGAAAATCCATCATATACGCAACGCGACCATGGTCGTGGAGATTGGCAACAGGTTTATTTTAGTTGATCCCATGCTGGGGCGGATCGGCGAATCCGCTCCGCCCTTCAGCTTTTTCCGTTTTAAGAAACGGAGAAATCCGGTAACGAATTTGCCGGAAACAGCAACCGGGCTGCTTGATCGGGTGAGCCATTGTTTGATTACGCATTTGCATGCGGATCATATTGATAAAGCTGGGGTGGAATTCCTGAAGACGCGCAGCATTCCGGTTACCTGCAGCGTGCGGGATGTAAAAAGGTTACGTGCAAAAGGTTTGACAATCGTGCGCACCCTCGACTACTGGGAGGAGGCCGATTTTTATGGTGGCACGATCCAGGGCATTCCTGCGCGTCATGGCTATGGATTTGCGGCAAGACTGGCGGGTCCGGTGATGGGCTACTTTATTCGCTTTGCGGAGGGGCCCTCGCTTTACCTGGCTTCCGATACGATTTATACCGATGATGTACGCCGTGTGCTGACCGAGTACAAGCCAACCATTTCGGTTATACCTGCCGGTAGTGCCCAGCTCGATATGTTCCAGCCCCTGATGATGCGCGTGGTGGACATCCTCGATTTTGTGCGTGATGCACCGGGACTGGTGATTGCAAATCATATGGAGGCGCTGAATCATTGTCCCAATACCCGCAAGGAGCTGCGCGTGGCCTTGTCAAAGGACGGACTGGAGGAGAAGGTATGGATTCCGGTGGATGGAGAGGGGCGGGAATTTTCGGAATTGGTTGACAGGAGACGCGAGACGGTGACGTAAAGAATGAATTAAAGAACTGGTATTGTTTCCGGATTTCCGTAAGCTCGACTAAGAAACAAGTTTTATCATAGTAGTGGTTCACCTAAACTACTACCATATCTATGATTAAACGAACCCTTTACTTTTCGAATCCCACTTATTTAAAGACGCGCAATGAGCAGCTCATTATTGAGTTGCAGGAAACCGGAGAAGTAAAGACTGCTCCGATCGAAGATATAGGCCTGGTGATATTGGATCATCAACAGATAACGATAACACAGGCCGTTATAGCGAAACTTCTGGCCAACAACACCGCTCTGGTAACCTGCGATAATACACATCATCCAACGGGACTGATGCTGAATCTGGAGGGAAATTCACTTCAAAGTTTAAAGTTCCAGGCCCAGATAAATGCTTCAGAACCGCTGAAGAAACAACTATGGCAGCAAACTGTTGTGGCGAAAATCAGAAATCAGGCGCAGTTACTGGCCATTCAGCGTTTGGAAAATAAAACCTTGTTGAATTGTGCAAAAGAAGTGAAAAGCGGGGATGTGGAGAATCAGGAAGCCCGGGCAGCCGCATATTACTGGAAAAAGGTATTTCCGGATTTCCTGGAATTCAAAAGGGAGCGTTACGGTGCCCCACCCAATAATTTATTGAACTATGGCTATGCGATTCTTCGAGCCATGGTTGCCCGTAGCCTGGTTGCAAGCGGCTTATTACCAACACTAGGTATTCACCATCGCAATCAATACAACGCCTATTGCCTGGCCGATGATATTATGGAACCTTACCGGCCATTTGTTGACCAGGTGGTTTGTAACATTATCCGAATGAACGGCAAATTCCTGGAGCTAAGTCCATCGATAAAAAAGCAGTTGCTCCTGATCCCTGCTATTGATACGGTTGTTGAGAAAAAGAAAAGTCCATTAATGAACGCAATAGGCCGAACGACTGCCAGCCTCGCTAAATGCTTCGAGGGGAAGAGCAGAAAAATCTTATACCCTGATCTAAATCCAGATGCATAACCGGTTAAATGCTTATAGGATCATGTGGGTATTGGTATTTTTCGATCTGCCGACAGAAACCAAAAAAGACCGGAAAATCTATGCCCGTTTTCGGAAGGACATTATGGCCGATGGCTTCCAGATGTTTCAGTTCAGTATTTATCTCCGTCATTGTGCGAGCCGGGAGAATGCAGCCGTTCACATTGCCCGGGTGAAGTCGATCCTGCCTCCCAAGGGCCATGTGGGCATTATGTGTATCACCGACAAGCAGTTCGGAATGATTGAAATATTCCGTGGAAAAGAGCTGGTGGACGGCCCGGAAACAGTACAGCAACTGGAACTGTTTTAATCCGGCAAATGCTCTGCCAGGATAAAAAAACAGGACCGGAACAGCGAATTTTCCGATCCTATTTTCTTTGTAACCCCATGATTTTCATACCTGTTACAAAGATTCAGGTGCTTGAAATCCAAGCTACATAATTTTTGAAAGCAATTCACAACCGGTTGGCAGGTTATTATCTCTAAGAACTAGGTGCTTGAAATCCAAGCTACATAATTTTTGAAAGCAATTCACAACCCAACTCCATGAATCCTCCCTGCTTATAGAGGTGCTTGAAATCCAAGCTACATAATTTTTGAAAGCAATTCACAACCTGCAAG
>DATCJQ010000237.1:0-7662 GCA_036562745.1 Flavihumibacter sp. | reverse complement strand
CCTGCAGTCCTTCAACATGTATCAACCCAAACAGGAATCGGCTTCAGCAACAGTAAACGGAACAGCCCTCGATGAGAAAAGCTATTTCGTGGTAACGCCGCAGGAAAACCTGGATATCACCGAAGCCAGTGGATACGAGCTGGTACAGATCAGGGCAGGAGCCCAGTTTATGCAGGAAGCATACGGACATGTTTCTTCCGGCAAGAACAAAGTGGTGGTGGTGGATCCCTCGTTTGCACAGCAGTTTAACCGTCTTTCCTTTTTCAAGCGTCAGTTTATGGAGGGTGCGGCCACCGTGGTGTTCCTGTTAACATCCGAGCCTGTGAACCAGTTCAGCGTAAAGGCAAAACACAGTTTCCAGGTGAGCCAGCTGCACAATGTGGTGGGCATTCTTCCGGGTAAGTCAAAGAAAAACGAATATGTGATCTTCTCTGGTCACTATGATCATCTCGGCATTGGCAAACCCGTGAACGGCGATTCCATTTACAATGGTGCCAATGATGATGCTGCAGGTACAACAGCTGTGATCATGCTGGCCAAATATTTCAAATCACTGAAGAATAACGAACGCACCATCATCTTTGCGGCATTCACCGCCGAGGAAATGGGAGGATACGGAGCACGGTATTTCTCGCAGCAATTTGATCCCGCTTCGGTAATGGCCATGTTCAATATCGAGATGATTGGTACCGAAAGCAAATGGGGCAAGAATTCGGCTTATATCACCGGCTATGAGAAATCGAGCATGGGTGAGATTCTGGCCAAAAACCTGCAGGGAACCGGCTTCACTTTTTATCCCGATCCCTATCCCGATCAGCAACTCTTTTATCGTTCCGACAATGCCACCCTGGCGCGTCTGGGAGTGCCGGCGCATACTATTTCCACGTCCAAGATGGACAGTGAAAAATATTATCACACGGTGGATGATGAATTTGAGACCCTCGATATCGAGAATATGACCCGGATCATCGAAGCGATTGCACTCAGTTCGCGCAGTATTGTTGCCGGCATTGATACACCCACCCGCGTGGACACATCCACACTGCGATAATGAAACTGCGATAATGAATTTGTTTCAACATAGAAGAGCAGCGCTCTCCGGGGCACTGCTCTTTTTCACTATATGCACTGCCTTGCCGGGAATGGCGCAGTTGCCGGCGGATCAGTTAAAAACCGATATCAGCGGTTGGATGCGCTATCTGACGGAGGACCGTTTGCGTGGACGGGTGGAGGGTACCCCGGAAAACCGCGAGGTAACGGATAGTATCGCCCGGTATTTCCGTGAAATCGGTCTGCAGCCCTTCGGGTCTGATCAGTTTAAACAAACGTTTTATACGCATCCGGATGATTCAACTATTACCGTAAGCAATGTAATCGCCTGGTTGCCGGGTACGGAGCAGGCGGATGAGTTTATCCTGATCTCCGCGCATTTTGATCATGTACAGATCGGCTACTATGACCGGAAAGACAAAATTTACAACGGCGCCAACGACAATGCATCGGGTACATCGGTAATGCTCGCCATGGCGAGACAGCTTGCACTAACGGCACCGTATAGGCGAAGCATTCTGTTCTGTGCATTTAACGCAGAGGAAGCCGGACTGGTGGGTTCGCAGTATTTTGCAGAGCGCGTTGATGCCGACAAAATTGTGGCGGGAATTAACCTGGAGATGCTCGGTTATCCATTATTTGGCAGGAACACACTGATGTTAACCGGTATGGGGCGTTCGAATCTGCATGGGATTTTGAAAAAGGGATTGTCGCTTGCCGGCGTAAAGCTGCGCCGCGAGCGCGGCGATCTCTTCGAAAGATCGGATAACTATTCGCTGGCGCAGAAAGGAATTCCGGCGCACACATTGATGGCCAGCGATGACCGGGAGAAATGTTATCACCGTCCCTGTGACGAGCTGGAACGCATGGATATCGATAATATGACCTCCCTCTGCCGGGCCATACTGACGGCCATCAACGGGCTGATTGAGGGGGTGGATACACCTGCCAGAATTCAACTTCATTAAGACGGGATCGGGTTACACTACGGGCGTGCTAACTGCATGTACCGCTGCGCTCATCTCGCGGATCAGGGAGGGATCTTTTTCGATGGCATTGCCCACGACAATCAGATCGGCACCTGCGCGGCAGTTCCGGTAAGCTTTTTCGGGATCGGTAATACCTCCGCCGATGATCAGGGGGATGGAAATCTGATCGGCCACTGTAGCGATCATGGATTCGCGGATGGGGTTTTTGGCTCCGCTGCCCGCATCCATATAAATAAGCTTCATGCCCAGCATTTCGCCGGCCAGGGCAGTACAGAGAGCAATTTCGTTTTTATCGGCCGGAATGGGGCTAGCATTGCTGATATAGGATACCGTGGTGGGTGCACCGCCATCAATCACCATATAACCGGTGCTCATGATTTCGAGACCGCTTTTTTTCACGGCGGGAGCACTGATCACATGCTGACCGATCAGGAGCTCGGGATTACGTCCGGAAATCAGCGAAAGATAGAGCAGGGCATCGGCGAAGGGTGAAATCTGCGAGGGACTGCCCGGGAAGAGCACCACGGGGATATCGCATCCGGCCTTGATGGCCTGGATACACTCATCAAGATGATGGGAAATCACCAGGCTGCCGCCAACAAACAGGTAGTCGACCCTGGCATCCACGGCTAACTGCACGAGTGCCGGTATCTCAGCGGGTTGGATTTTATCCGGATCCACGAGGACAGCAAAGGATTTCTGCCTTGCCTGCTTCCTGTTTACTAATTGTTGATAGATGCCTCTCTGCATTCAATAGGTAATGGCCAGTGGCAAAAATGCAAAAAAATGCTGGTATGCCCAATTGTGCTTATAAACGGAGATAAACTCCCGCCTGTGCAACATGGTTATTGACAAAGGCATCGCCCCGGCCGATAACATGCTGGTTAATATAGGCTACTTCGAAATCCACCGCGGGATTCAGCCGGTAGCCGGCACCAAAAAAGAGTCGGTTCTGGTCGAAGGTTTTACCGTTTACGGCGGATTTATCCCCAAAATTCAGAAATACCTCGTTTTGCATGCTGCCGAACCATCCCTGCTTAAAGGGGAATTGCTGGTTGAAGGGAATCATGGTGCGAAACCAATACCGGAAGCGATTGGAATAGGTGTTGCCGTCAGTTACCAGTTTATCGCCATCTATAGAGGGCTGCATCAGAACGCGTTGTTCCAGCCGGATGCGGTGGGATATCGTATTTTTGCCGATGAGTTTGTGGGTGTATAGCGCCTGTTCCCAGAAACGGTGTTCGGGAATATAGCCCACCACCGGTTCCAGTTCATTGGGGCCGCTTAATGCCGGCAAACTGCGACGATTGGCGGTATAGGCATAGCCCAGCGTGAACATCCATTGGTCGTTGGGCTTATAGTTGATACCCGGACGAACCAGCAGGGTACTCATTTGTGAATACTTATCGCCGGTGCGAAATTGTGCATCGAGGTGGATGCTGAATTTTTTATCAAGCTGAAAAGTGTTGAAGGAACCTAACCAGAATGTGTTAATCGTCTGAGCCTGTATCTGTTGACATAGGGCGATCAGGAGAATTCCTGCCGAAAATAGTCTAATCATTGCCTGCTACGGTGGGTTTAAAACTCCAAATTTACCCCGGATGGCTCATGAAAACAATTAAAAACTCTTAAAAATGGAAAGGGATTTTGTCGGATTGGCCAAATATTTTTTTCCAATAAAGGTGGATTTTGGAGCAAATCCAGCAGGGGTGGGAGCATCGAAATTTTCCCCATTCATTATCCACATAGGTGGATATTTCCGACCGGGAATTTAGAGGTTCGGCTCCTATTTTCGTTATTCACGATCTCCCCAAAGAGATTCCTTAGATAAAACCGTAATCAAATAAAAATATTGTATGGCCAGCAAAAAAACTGCCACTAAAGGGCTAGAGTTCACCCGTCGCTTTACCCGTGATGACGTGGCCGTGTTCGACCAGTTCGAATACGATTATCGGACTTCTGTGATCCGTAACCCAAGCGGAGAAGTAGTGTTTGAGATGAATAATGTGGAAGTGCCGAAGGGCTGGAGCCAGATCGCTACCGATATCCTTGCCCAGAAATATTTCCGCAAGGCAGGTGTACCCCAGCCGGACGGCAGTCTGGGTCGTGAAACATCCTCCAAGCAGGTGGCCCACCGTATGGCGCACTGCTGGCGTGTATGGGGTGAGCGCTATGGTTATTTTGCTTCCGAAAAAGACGCACAGATATTTTACGATGAACTGGTTTATTCTATCCTGAACCAGGCCTGCGTTCCCAACAGTCCGCAGTGGTTCAATACCGGTTTGTACGAAGCCTATGGCATTGCGGGCAAACCCCAGGGCCATTATTATGTGGATCCTGCCGACGGCCAACTGAAAAAATCCACTTCCGCCTATGAGCGTCCCCAGCCGCATGCCTGCTTTATCCTCAGTGTGGAGGATGATCTGGTGAACGAAGGCGGTATCATGGACCTCTGGGTGCGTGAAGCCCGGATCTTTAAATATGGTTCCGGTGTGGGAACCAATTTCTCCAACATCCGCGCCGAGGGTGAAAAACTCAGCGGTGGTGGTACATCATCCGGACTGATGAGCTTCCTGAAAATCGGCGACCGTGCCGCAGGGGCCATCAAGAGCGGCGGTACTACCCGTCGGGCGGCCAAAATGGTTTGTCTGGATCTCGATCACCCCGAAATCGTTCAGTTTGTAGATTGGAAGGTGGAGGAGGAGAAAAAAGTGGCTGCCCTGATCGCTGCCGGCTATGCCAGCGATTACGAGGGGGAAGCCTATCGCACCGTAAGCGGACAGAATTCCAACAACTCTGTTCGTATCCCCAACAGCTTCTTCGAAAAACTGGAGAATAACGAGGACTGGGAACTCAAAGCGCGCAGCGACGGACGGGTGATGAAAAAAGTTTCTGCCCGCGAGCTCTGGAACAAAATCGCTTATGCTGCCTGGCGTTGTGCTGACCCGGGTACACAATACGATACTACCATCAACGAATGGCATACCTGTCCGGAAGGCGGTCCGATCAGGGCGTCCAACCCCTGTTCCGAGTACATGTTCCTCGACAATACGGCTTGTAACCTGGCTTCAGCCAACCTGATGAAATTTTTCGACAAGGAAACCAACACATTTGATGTGGAAGGGTATGCCTATGTATGCCGTCTGTGGACCGTGGTACTGGAAATCTCCGTACTGATGGCGCAGTTCCCCTCCAGAGAAGTGGCTCAACTGAGCTATGAATACCGCACCCTGGGGCTGGGGTATGCCAACCTCGGAACCATGCTGATGGTAAGTGGTATTCCTTACGATAGTGAAGAAGCCCGCGGCATTGCCGGTGCCATCACCGCCATCATGACCGGTGTGGCGTATAAAACATCCGCCGAGATGGCGCAGATCCTCGGACCCTTCCCCCGTTACGAGGAGAACAAAAAACATATGCTGCGCGTAATGCGCAACCACCGCGCGGCTGCATACGATGCATCGGAAGCCTACGAGGGACTGAGCATCAAGCCCCAGGGTATTCAGGCCAAGTATTGTCCCGATTACCTGCTGAAAGCCGCTACCAAGGCCTGGGATGAAGCTGTTCAACTGGGTGAAAAATATGGCTATCGCAACGCGCAAACTACTGTAATTGCTCCCACCGGAACCATTGGTCTGGTTATGGATTGCGATACTACCGGTGTGGAACCTGATTTCGCTCTGGTGAAATTCAAAAAACTCAGCGGTGGCGGTTATTTCAAAATCATCAACCAGTCTGTACCCGCTGCCCTGCGCAACCTGGGCTACAGCGAGAAAGAAACCGAGGCCATCGTTAAATATGCGGTGGGGTCGGCCAGCTTCTCCGGTGCTCCCTTTATCAATCATCAGACGCTGAGCGAAAAAGGCTTTATCGCAGAAGAAATCAAGAAACTTGACGATGCGGTGAAATCTGCTTTCGAAATCGGATTCGTATTCAACAAATTCACCCTGGGTGAAGCTTGTCTGGAACGCCTCGGATTCACAGCCGATCAGTATAACGACTGGAACTTCAACCTGCTCGAAGCACTGGGCTTCACTCCCGAACAGATTGATGCCGCCAACGATTATGTGTGCGGTACCATGACGGTGGAAGGCGCTCCGCACCTGAAGCCCGAGCACCTGCCGGTATTTGATTGCGCGAACAAATGTGGTAACAAAGGAACCCGTTATATTCACGCTCATGGTCATATCCGCATGATGGCTGCCGTACAGCCCTTCATCAGCGGAGCCATTTCCAAAACCATCAACCTTCCGAACGAAGCCAAGGTGGAAGAAATAGCCGATTGTTATTACCTGAGCTGGAAACTGGGTCTGAAAGCAAACGCCCTGTATCGCGATGGATCCAAACTGAGCCAGCCGCTGAGCAATAAGAGCGATAAGAAAAAATCTGACGATAAGGAAGACGTTGCCGAGAAGGCGGAAGAAACGCCGGCAGCAGGTTCCAATATTATCGACCTGGGCAAACTGACGGTTGAAGAACTGTTGGAAGAGGTTCAGAAGCGTGTGCAGGCATCGCCCGATACCAAACTGAAACGTCAGCTGGCACGCATCGTAGAGCGTCGCACACTGCCTGCTAAACGTCGGGGTTATACGCAGAAAGCGAAAATCAATGGTCAGGCCCTCTTTGTTCGCACCGGCGAATACAATGATGGTACACTCGGTGAAATCTTCATCGATATGGCCAAGGAAGGAGCTACCATGCGTAGTATGCTGAACTGTTTCGCCATTGCAGTTTCCATAGGCCTGCAATACGGTGTGCCGCTGGAAGAATTTGTGGAGAAATTTGTGTTCACCCGTTTCGAACCCGCGGGCATGGTGGAACACCCGAATATCAAGAGCACTACCTCCATCGTGGACTTTATCTTCCGTTCACTGGCATATGAATACCTGAACAGAACCGATCTGGTGCATGTACTGGATAAGCCGGAAGTAATGAATACCGGCGAGGACTCCTGGGATGAGCCGGTGGCTGAAAAAAAACCTGAACTGAGTGGTGTGCGCATTGTGGCTGCTGCAAAAAGCACCGAGCCCGCCAAAGCATCCAAACCCGCAACCGCTGCCGTGAAAGCTGCAGCTGCCGGATACGATGCGCTGAGTCAGGCCAATAAATCCATGCAAAGTGATGCGCCGGCATGTAATGTCTGCGGTCACCTCACCATCCGCAGCGGTACCTGCTACAAATGTTTGAACTGTGGCAATAGCCTGGGTTGTTCTTAATACTCCGGCCGCCTCAAAATATAACATGGACGGTTTCTAAATAAGAAACAAATCCCCCGGTTTCTACCGGGGGATTTTTATAATCCTGTGATTATCAATTTGAAACATTTTGAAGAAAACAGCATTTTGCATACTATTGGCAGAGAATTTGCGTTTTATGGAGGTTATTATGAACGAAATCCATAACTATGCAGAAACTACTGGCAGTATTGGCCCTGGTGGTTTTCCTCGCATCCTGTAAAGCCGTCACACCCGCAGAAGCGGCAAGTGGGCGATACAAGAATTGCAGGGCAATCCGATAGGGGCCCGATTGGTTAAATGAATTGACATTCCACCCTTGTTCGAAAGAGCAGGGGTGGTTTGTTTTTAGCCAAATGCCTGCCGGTTTGCGATGGTAAACGCTATTT
>DATCJQ010000229.1:0-5465 GCA_036562745.1 Flavihumibacter sp. | reverse complement strand
CAGTTGTTCTTCCCAATAAGCGCCCAGGTCCATCAGTTTAACCAATCCCTTTTGCGCATAGGTGAACCGGTTTTCATGGATGATAACTCCGGCATCCACCCGGCCCGATAAAACGGCCTCTTCAATTTCATGGAAGACCAGAAATTCCTTTAGAGTGGCATCGGGAAATGCCATGGAAAAGAGGTGATGCGCTGTGGTGTTTTTTCCTGGGATGGCTATCCGCTTATTGGTCATCTCCTCCAGATGGATGGGGGCTCTGGAAATCAGCAGCGGTCCCACTCCAAAACCCAGGGCGCCCCCGGCATCAAGCAGGCGGTATCGGTCGGCCAGTAAGGGCCATACCCCGTAACTGATCTTGCTGATCGGCCATTTCCCCCCGAGGGCCCATTCGTTCAGGGACTGTACATCCTCCAAGCGGGTACTGAAGCGATAGGAGCCGGTATCGATTTTTCCGTTCACCAGTGCATCGAAGATGAACGTATCATTCGGGCAGGGTGAAAAGGCAATGGTGAATTCCTGTATCATACTATTAAAGCGATTCCAACAAACGAACCAGTTCCTTGTTCAGATTTTCAATTGCCAGGGGCAGATTCCATTTTTTCTTGTTGCGTTCGCCCACCCTGTTGGATACAGCCCGCAGCTGGATAAACGGTACCGCTTGTTGCAGGCAAACATAATGCAGGGCCGCACCTTCCATGGATTCGAGCAGGGGATCGTACTTATCAATGTACTCGGCAATCCTGCGTTTGGAGGTGGTGATCTCGTTAACGGTAATGCCTTTCACTTTTTTCAGGCGGGTGCGCTTCATTAATTCTTTGTAAGGGTTAACCAGTAATCCCCTGGTATAGGGGGCGTCATTGGGGCCGGCAAACCCCATGTCCAGCACCGACTGAAAGCCCTCTTTTTCCTGTACTCCGAGATCTGCCAGACAGTCTTTCTGAACCAGAAACACAGAGCCCGGTTGGGTATCGGGATCGAAACTACCGGCCACGCCTGCCTGAATAACGATATCCGGCTGCTTATGCGCCAGGTAGCGGGTCAGGTGAAAAGTGGTGGCCATGGAGCCAACGCCGGTGATCAGGATGTCGAGGTCCAGCTCCACATGGGTGAGTTTATCGGTCTGGGCCAGGTGTTCGGTAAACGGATGAATTTCTGCAGCGGTGGCGGCTACTAATAAACAATGCATGCCAGAGGTTTTGTCGCAAATGTCGGGAATCCTTTTTAATCAATAGTATTACCTAGTTTTGTGGGATATGACAAAAAAAGTTGCGGTATTCAGAAAAGAGCATTTCAATGCGGCGCATCGGCTTTACCGGTCCGACTGGGACGATGCGCAGAATTTCGAAGTGTTCGGCAAATGCAGCTACCCCAATTACCATGGTCATAACTATGTGCTGGAAGTGAAAGTGGTGGGTGAACCCGATCCCGTTACCGGATTTGTCATCGATATGAAGGAATTATCGGATATCATTCAGCGGGAAGTTATTCTTCAGTTCGACCATCGCAACCTGAACCTGGATACTCCCTTTTTCAAAACCAAAAATCCTACCGCAGAAAATATTGCCATCGTGATTTATGAGTTGTTGAGACCACATATTGATCCCCGGCATGATTTGGGTATCCGGCTCTATGAGACGGAAAGGAATTTTGTAGATTACCCTGTGTAAATAATTCAACGAAGCAAAGTCTATAACTAAATTTCGTTTAATGGCGTATAAAAAACTGGAACAGTACGATGAGGAGGTGACCAATGGATTGATGGCAAATTACCGAAGTTCACTGGCCCTGCTGGGTGAAGATCCTGATCGTGAAGGACTGGTCAAAACACCGGAACGCATTGCCAAAGCGATGCAATACCTCACCCAGGGATACCAGATGGATGCCCGGGCCATCCTGAATTCCGCGAAGTTTCATGAAGATGTGAGCGAGATGATTATCGTGAAAGATATTGAGCTGTTCAGCATGTGTGAACATCATATGCTTCCATTTTTCGGGAAAGCACATATCGCGTATATACCCGATGGATATATCACCGGCCTAAGTAAAATTGCACGGGTGGTGGATGTGTACAGTCGCCGTCTGCAGGTGCAGGAAAGATTAACCACCCAGATACTGGAGGCCATCAAGGATTCGCTCAACCCGATTGGAGTAGCCGTGGTAATCGAGGCCAAACATCTCTGTATGATGATGCGTGGTGTGCAAAAGCAGAACTCCGTTACCACCACTTCGGCCTTCTGGGGTGAATTCGAAAAATCTGAAACCAGAAGCGAGTTTACCAAACTCATTTCCTCGAAACTGAGTTGATCTGACTATTTTTGCCGCATAACAGAACCGCGTATGAAGCATGCATATGTATTTCCCGGACAGGGATCTCAGTTTCCGGGAATGGGAAAGGTACACTATGAAAACAGTGCCTTTGCCAAAAAGCTCTTTGAGCAGGCCAATGAAATTCTTGGCTTTCGTATTTCTGATATTTTATTTTCCGGAACGGATGAAGATCTGCGTCAAACCAATGTTACCCAACCCGCGGTTTTCCTGCATTCCGTAATTGCTTACAAGGGCATCGAACAGGCCAAACCCGAAATGGTGGCCGGGCATTCCCTCGGTGAATTTTCCGCCCTCGTGGCCAATGGTGTGTTGAATTTTGAAGATGGTCTGCAACTGGTTGCGATCCGCGCACAGGCCATGCAGAAAGCCTGTGAACTGCAACCCTCCACCATGGCGGCCATTCTCGGACTCGAAGATGCCAAAGTGGAAGAAGTTTGCGCCAATGTTCAGGCTACCAGCGGAGAAGTGGTGGTGCCTGCTAACTACAATTGCCCCGGACAACTCGTGATCAGCGGCTCACTCAAAGGAATTGAAATCGCCTGCGAACAAATGAAGGCCGCCGGTGCAAAACGTGCCCTCGTACTGCCCGTAGGCGGAGCTTTTCACTCACCCTTAATGGAGCCCGCAAGACAGGAACTGAAACAGGCCATCGAAGGCATGAAATTCCAGACGCCGATTTGTCCCGTTTACCAGAATGTGGTGGCCAGGGCCGTAATCGATCGCGATGAAATCAAACAAAACCTGATTCAACAACTCACCGGAGCAGTACGCTGGACCCAAAGTGTTCAGGCTATGGTGCAGGATGGCGCATCCCGTTTCACTGAAGTGGGACCGGGGAAGGTGCTGCAGGGACTGATCGCCAAAATCGATCGCAACGTAACGGTGGACGGCGTTTCTTAAATAAATACCTACACCGGGATCGAACAGTTGATCCACTCCGGATCAAAATTCGCCTGATATTTCTTATAAAACTGAATGGCCGGCTCGTTCCATTCCAGAACCTGCCAGACAATGCCATTCAGTTTTCTTTTTTTCGCTTCCACGATCAGTTCATCGAATAACAGTTTGCCGATTCCCTGACCGCGTTTCTCTTCGGTAACGATGATGTCTTCCAGGTACATGCGCTGTCCCTTCCAGGTGCTGTAGCGGATATAATAAAGTGCAAAGCCCTGGATTTTTCCATCCTCTTCGGCAGCCAGTGCCCACCAAACGGGATTGGCGCCGAATCCGGCGTCCTCAAATTCTTCAAGGCTCACGGTTACTTCCTGTGGAGCTTTTTCATACTCCGCCAGTTCGCGTATTAATTCCATCAGGCGCGGGCAATCTTCGCGGCGCGCTTGTCTAATTGTGATCATCTTCTTTGATTAAATTTTTTGTAATGCCTGTTCGAGGTCGGCCATGATATCTTCTTCATTTTCGATGCCCACGCTCATGCGGATCAATCCATCGGTAATGCCGTATTTTTCTCTTTCTTCCCGCGGAATGCCCACGTGCGACATGGATGCCGGATGCGATACCAGCGTATCCAGTGTGCCTAACGAAACCGCGCGGGTGCAGAGTTGTAAGCTGTCAATGAATTTGATGCCGGCCTGCAATCCACCTTTCACCTCAAAACTCAGCATGCCCCCGAAATTTTTCATCTGTTTCTTCGCCAGTTCATGGTGGGGGTGAGAAGGCAATCCGGTATACATCACTTTTTCTATCGCGGGATGTTTTTCCAGATACCGCGCCACCGCCATCGCATTGGCGCAATGCCGCTCCATGCGAAGTTCAAGGGTTTTAATGCCCTGAATTAACAAGTAGCAATCGAAGGGATTGGCATTTCCGCCGAGCAGGGTATGCCATTTCCATGCTTTGGTTTTCATGAATTCCAGATCTCGGCCCAAAAGAATGCCCCCGATGGCGGAACCATGTCCGTTCAGGTATTTCGTGGTGGAGTGGAAAACAAAATCAACACCCGGATACCGGAAGGGTTGTTGCAGATAGGGACTTGCAAATGTGTTGTCGACTGACACCCAATAATTTTTCGTCTTGGCCAACTGGCTGATGGCTTCGATATCAATACAGCTCAGGGTGGGATTGGCCGGTGTTTCGATATGCACCAGTTTAATGCCCGGCTGCTCCATCGCCTCAGCAGCTTTTTGCGGATCGCCCAGATCGGCGATAATCAGTTCGATATTATTGGCCTTAAGCACTTTGGTCAGTAATTCCTGCGTGCCTCCGTACAGCGAAAAATGGCTCAAAATCTTATCGCCCGCAGAGCAGGTGGATAGGAAGAGCGTGGTCATGGCAGCCTGTCCGCTTGCGTGTAACAGTGCCTTCAGCTGCAATGGCGATCCATTCTGATCTTTCAGTCCATGTGCTTCCAGCGCCGCAATCTTTTGTTCGGCCACTTTGAAACCCGGATTTCCCATGCGCGAATAAATCTGCGTCTTATCTTCACCTGCGAATCGCTGCATGCCCTGTTCAGCTGAATCAAAATAAAATGTTGAACTGGCATAGATCGGAGTAATATGAGAGTAGAGAGGGTCCGGCTCATTGCCTCCATGCACCGCAGTAGTTCCAATTCCTTTTATATCGAGTGCTTTGTTCGCCATATCGAGTACACAGTTTAAATTTATAGTCGTCAAATTTAATTGAAAACCATGAAGGCAATCTTATTGGATTATGCATCCTACCATATATGGGCCAATGAAACCCTGTTCAGTCGACTGCAATCCCTCACCGATGCCCAGTGGGAACAGGAACTGCCCAGCAGCTTTCCTTCCATCTTTAAAACCGTGGCGCACATGTGGAGTGCTGAAAATATCTGGTGGCAAAGGGTACAGGGTACCACACCGCTCGAAAGACCCGATGCGCAGGGTATCAGCGGTACCCAACTTGTCGAGATGAGCTTGAAACTGAGCCGCGACTGGAAATCCTGGCTGGAAAATTTTCCGGAGGATCAGTTGGCTACGGTCTTTCCTTACAAAAACATGAAGGGCGAACCCTATGAATCAAGTTATATCCACCTGATCATGCATTTGTTCAACCATGCTACCTATCATCGCGGACAATTGGTAACCATGCTGCGTCATCTGGGAATCAATGATATTCCGGCGACGGACTTCATCGTTTGGAGCCGCACCCGCTAAGTC
>DATCJQ010000214.1:0-13482 GCA_036562745.1 Flavihumibacter sp. | reverse complement strand
CTGCACACACTGATCGGATCAAACAGGATCCCGTGCGGGTTCTGCTCCACCGAAAATTTGAGTTCGTGCAATGCATTGCCGATATGCTCCGTAAAACAGGAGCCGATAAGAAAAACCGGGTCCTGGTAACGTATGGGTGATTCCGGTCCTTTGATTCTGATATCCGTCATCCATTTCATAACACAACCGGGGAAAAAACTTCTTTTGCCAGCAGGGCCGCTTTTTGCAGAGAGGTTTTGTGAATTCCTGTATCCATCCCCCGCGATTCCAGGAACTGAATAATATTTTCTGTGTCCAGATTGCCCACCAGCTGATCGCCCGCCATGGGACAACCGCCAATGCCGCGCAGCGCACCATCAAAACGACGGCAACCGGCGTTGAATGCGGCTTCGAGTTTATCCTTCCAATTATCCGGACGGGCATGCAAATGCACCCCGATCCGCACATCGGGTAATTCTTCTATCAATACCGCCGTCAGCGATCCCACCTGTTCGGGTGTGGCAATGCCAACCGTATCGGCCAGTGAAAGGGTTCTGATGCCGAGTCCGGCTATCCGTTGCGCCCAGTCCAGCACCAGCTCCTCCGACCAGGGATCGCCATAGGGATTACCGAATCCCATCGACAGATAAACCACCAGTTCCTTGCCCTTCTCTTCGGCGAGGCGTTGAATTTCCTCCACCGTACCGAAGGAGTGTTCAATGGTGCTATTGGTATTTCTGCGTTGAAAAGTTTCCGAAACGGAGAAAGGGAAACCGATATAACGGATACAGTCAAACGAAGACGCATCCTGTGCTCCGCGTGCATTGGCCACAATGGCCAGCAGTGCAGATTTGGTACTGCTCATATCCAGGGCTTCCAGCACTTCGCGGGTATCGGCCATTTGCGGGATGGCTTTCGGCGATACAAAACTCCCCACGTCAATGGTATGAAATCCGACATGCAGGAGCGCATTGATATAGGCCACTTTCTGAAAACTGGGAATCAGTTGAGGCCAGCCCTGCATGGCATCGCGCGGGCATTCAATCAGTTGCAGTTCATTGTCTGACATAGGCAAGTATAGAACTCTAAATTCGCCTTTTTTACTCAAACCCGCTTCATTCTCTGGCGCATGGCTTCATAGAGGATCATGCCCGTGGCCACGGACACATTGAGCGATTCGAATCCACCGTGCATGGGAATCTTGAAGGGTGTATCCGCAATCTTCATCAATGCGGGATAGATTCCCTTGTCCTCGCTGCCCATAATAATGGCAGATGGCTGGGCAAAATCGCAGTCGTGCACCATTTTTTCAGCGGTCATTTCGCTGGCGAAAACCGTAATCCCGTTCAGATGCAGGGTATCCACGGCCTTCATCAGGCTGTTTACGCGGCAAACGGCAATTTTTTCAAGAGCGCCGGCCGAGGTAAGGATGGCATCTTCATTCAGTGCGCCCACCCCCTTATCGGGAATGATAATGGCATGCACGCCGCAGCAATAGGCCGTGCGGGCAATGGCGCCGATATTGCGGATATCGGTTACTCCGTCGAGAATCAAAAACAACGGGGTCTCTCCTTTCTCCACCACAAAACTGATCACATCCTGCAAATCCTGATACTGGATTTTGGCAATCAGTCCCACTGCCCCCTCATGATTGGTGATGTTAAAGCCGTTCAGTTTTTCAACCGGCACTTTGTTGATGGGCACCTGGAGCTGCTGGGCCAGCTTTCGGATTTCGTCCACTTCCGGACCATGAGCCGTTTGCATCAGGTAAATACGTTCCAGTTGCTTGCCCTCTTTTAAAGCGGCAATCACTGGGGCGCGACCAATAACAAGGGATGATTTTTTAGGACGGTTCTGCGGTTGTGAACGAAATGATCTCATGCGGCGAAGGTACAAAAAAGCCACCCGAAGGTGGCTTGCTGATTATTTTAAACCGAAGGCTTTTTTCACTTTGCCTACATAGTCGAGTTTCTCCCAGGTGAAGAGTTCCACTGTCTTCTTAACAGTTTTCCCGTCGGGTGATTTGAACACTTTCTCCACGATTTCGGGTTTGCGGCCCATATGTCCGTAAGCTGCGGTTTCGCTGTAAATCGGTGTGCGCAGTTTCAGGCGCTTCTCAATGAAATAGGGGCGCATATCGAAGATCTCCAATACTTTTTTGGCGATCTCACCGTCAGTCAGATCCACTTTGGAGCTGCCATAGGTATTGATATAAAGTCCCATCGGCTCAGCCACACCAATCGCATAGGAAACCTGCACCAGCACTTCATCACAGAGTCCGGCTGCCACCAGGTTCTTGGCAATATGACGGGTTGCATAGGCGGCAGAACGGTCCACTTTAGAGGGATCTTTCCCGCTGAATGCACCACCACCGTGAGCGCCCTTTCCTCCGTAGGTATCCACGATGATTTTTCGGCCGGTCAGACCGGTATCGCCATGCGGACCCCCAATCACGAATTTGCCGGTGGGATTGATATGATACTTGATCTTGTCGTTAAACAGTTTCGCGTATTTCTTGTATTTGGATTTTACGCGGGGAATCAATATCTCGATAATATCTTTCTTGATTTTGGCCAGCATCTTGGCTTCGCTATCGAACTCATCGTGCTGGGTGGAGATAACGATGGCGTCGATGCGAATGGGACGATTATTATCATCGTATTCCAGGGTCACCTGGCTCTTGGCATCGGGACGCAGGTATTTGATTTGTTTGTTCTCGCGACGGAGCGCAGCCAGCTCCTGCAATAATTTATGGGCCAGATCCAGGGCCAGCGGCATATAGTCTTCGGTTTCGTTGGTGGCATAACCGAACATCATACCCTGATCGCCGGCACCCTGTTCTTCTTTCTTCTTACGTTCCACCCCCTGATTGATATCGGGCGACTGCTCGTGAATCGCAGACAACACACCGCATGAATTGGCTTCAAACATGTATTCGCTGCGTGTATAGCCGATTTTTCTAATTACACCGCGCGCAATTTCCTGCACATCCAGATACGCCTTTGACTTCACTTCTCCGGCCAGCACCACCTGTCCGGTCGTAACCAGGGTTTCGCAGGCCACTTTTGATTGCGGATCAAATGCAAGAAAATTATCAATCAGCGCATCTGAAATCTGGTCGGCCACTTTATCGGGGTGTCCTTCAGACACGCTTTCAGATGTAAATAAATACGGCATGTAAATAATGGATTTAAAAATTTGGAACGATTATAACCGCCAATTTTACACTACAATTTTGAATAAACAATGTAGAGGCGCAATTTTTTGGTGGGATGATCTCCCCCGCCGATCACGGTTCGCCCGGCAGAAACCCGGTTACTGATCGTGAGCGGAAGCTGTGCGGTACTCACCGTTGGATCCACCGGTCGCGTCATATAAGGTGCATACAGGCGAAGTGTATAGGCTTTCTCCTTGCGCGTTACGATGCCCTGTACATAGGCGTACAGATCAAATTCGAAGCGCTTGTGCATGAGAAAACCACCAAAACTCGTGTAATCGTAATAGATCGGAGCGCCGTTGGAAACATATACCCAGGAATTGGGTATGGTAATATACCGTGAATTGGCACTGTCCACCGCATCGAGAAACAGGAGTCCGGGTGTTGGGAAAGTGTTCTCCTCATAGCCCTCGAGTTGCTCGGCAATCAGGCTGGCCTTATATATTACCCGGTTGCTCAGATCCTGCAAACCGGGAATCTGCAATAAGGCATAGGAACCCGGTGTGCTTTGCAGGTAGATTTCCTGCTGGTTGATGGTTCCGTTTACCAGTTGATTTCCGTAAGCGGTTCCTGAAGGATCGCGTTGAATCAGGTTGGCGTTACCCCGGTTTGTATAGGTTACTTCGCCAGAATTAAAGGCGAAGGTGGTTGAAGTGGTATCGGGTGCTCCGTTGCGGGTTCTGCGATAGTGGAAAGTAATCTTGGTGCCTTCTCTGTCGGTGATATTGAAATAAGCCAGGCCCTTTTTAATGGCAGAAGAGGGATCCGCCAATATCGCCAGTCCCCGGAACTTGGTTTCGAAAGCCGAGTCATTACCGGTACGATAAACAGCCGTATCAATATTCATGATCTTCATACCGAATTCATGGGTCAGCGGAATACGCAGTTCATTCGCGGTATTGATGGTATCCTTCACTACCACATAACTTACACTATCATCGAGAGAATAAAAAGGCACATTCAGACGCTCACCGATTTGTTCGGCCAGCGCGAAAGGCGGATGACTGATCAGATAGCCCAGCGAAGTATCGGTGAAGGGCGCCGACTGATCGATCTCATACACTTTGAAGGATTGCACCGAGTTGGAATCGCCATAATAGGAACTGAAACGCAGCGAAAGAATCACGGAATCCAGTCCGATGATGCTGTCGGGTGAACTACCAAAGGGGTAATTGGAAAAATCGGAGGGCTCCAGTTGGAGATACATGGAGGCATCGGTTTTTCCGAAAAAAGGATCCTCCAGCAGCCCCACCGCGTGGAGGGCAGAACTCGTAATGCGGGTGCTGTCGTCCAGCGGATAAACGGTTGTTATAACTTCCAGGGTGGTATCAAAAACGTTTACATTGTCCACGGCCGGAATCAATCCGCTGCCCAGTTGGGTTGTGCGAATTTTGGTGCAGGATCCAATGATAAACAGCGCAGTTATTACAAAGGAAAGGCTATACAGAAGTTTCTTCACAAACAAACCGGTTAATTAGTCTTTAATTGTGGGGGTGCCCAACATACTATTTGGCAAGGTCGGTATACAGTTGTAAATAGTCTGTTAAATCAGACTCTGCATTGTATGCCAGAATTTTTTTGCCCTTGGCTTTTGCAAATTCTTCTGCCAGCTTCTTATCCACTTTTTCCGCTCCGAAGGTGATGGCGTCCGCAAAAGTGGCGCCACCGCGGAACATGGCGGTATTGGTACCCTCCTTGAACGGCTCCAGATCCTTCTCCTTGATATTGGAATGAATCATGGCCTGCTTCACGAAATCGGCACCCAGCTTTTCCTTGAACGTATTTTGACCAAGGGTGAATACCACTTTACTGTGACTGAAAACCGGCTCTTTTTTATAGGCTGTTTTCAGATACAGGGGAATCAGGCCACTCATCCAGCCGCTACAGTGGATAATATCAGGGGGCCATCCGAATTTCTTCACGGTTTCCAGCGCGCCTTTACAGAAGAAAATGGTACGGAGACTATTGTCTTCAAACCACTCTTCCTTTTCGTCGTGGAACACAAATTTCCGCTTGAAAAGATCTTCGTTATCGAGGAAATACACCTGCAAACGGGCGTTCGGCAGGGACGCTACTTTAATCTGAAGGGGAAAATCATCGTTATCAACCGATACGTTGATACCAGATAAACGAACAACTTCGTGCAACCGATGGCGACGCTCGTTAATGGTGCCGAACCGCGGCATAATGCAACGTACTTCAAAACCATTGTCGTTCGATTTGATAGCCAGCCTGTTCACGATTTCTGAGAACTCAGTCAGCTCCAGGTACGGCGACATTTCGTTAGCAATGAATAAAATTCTTTTCTTTGTTGACATTTGATCGGTTACTAATGGTGAAAACCTGCTGTTTTTTCGTTCAAATAGTGTGCAAAGGTAGTATTTTTCCGGCTAAAACCCGCAACCCATGATCCTTTTTAAACAAGCGTCGGCACTTGAGGCACATCTTGACAAGCTCCGCCGGCAGGGCGAAAGCATTGGTTTTGTGCCTACCATGGGGGCATTACACGCGGGCCACCTGTCTTTGCTGAAAGCTGCGGGAAAAGAGAACGGCACCGTGGTTTGCAGCATTTTCGTGAACCCCACTCAGTTTAACGATCCCTCCGATTTTGAGAAATATCCCGTTACCATCGAAAAGGATATCGAGCTGCTTTATCAGGCGGGTTGCTCCATTCTGTTTTTACCCTCCGTGGAGGAAATCTACCCGAACGGTACGAATCATCTCCCTAAATATGACATTGGCTTCCTGGAAACCCTGCTCGAGGGAGCATATCGTCCCGGACATTTCCAGGGGGTATGCCAGGTGATGCATCGCCTGCTGGAAATTGTTTCTGCCGACAACCTTTATATGGGCCAAAAGGATTACCAGCAGTGCATGGTTATACAAAGATTACTGGACCGTACGGGGATCAGTACCCGGCTCCACACCTGTCCCACCCTGCGTGAGCCCGACGGACTCGCGATGAGCAGCCGGAACACCCGCTTATCTGCCGATGCCCGTCAGACGGCCCTGCAGCTTTCGCGGGAATTGCGCCGGATCGTGGAGGAGATCAAACCCGGAGATTGCTCATCACTCCGGAACCGGGCTAAACAAAACCTGGAAGCCGGTGGTTTTACTGTAGATTATGTGAGCATTGCAGATGCCGAAACCCTGCAACCGGTGAGCAATTGGGATGGAAACCGCCCGCTCGTGACCTTGGTGGCCGCTTTTATTGGCGGCGTACGTTTGATTGACAATATGTTAATCCCGGTGCGGAAGTAAACAAAATTCCTACCTTGCGAGCCGTTTACAACACTTAAGCAAAATGGACATCGAAGTATTAAAATCCAAAGTGCATCGGGTTACGATTACGGAAGCGAACCTGAACTATGTGGGCAGTCTGACCCTGGACGAGGATCTTATGGATGCCGCCAATATGATTGAACACGAAAAAATCCAGGTGGTGAACGTGAATACGGGATCTCGTATTGAGACCTACCTGATCAAGGGGAAACGGGGTTCCGGTGTTTGCTGCCTGAACGGTCCGGCTGCCCGTCAGGGTACAGTTGGCGATATCGTGATCATCATTTCCTATGCAAGGATGGATTTCGAAAAAGCCAAAACCTTCCAGCCCTGGGTGGTATTTCCGAAGGAAGGGAACCTGCTCTAAAAAACAAGGAGTATGAATAAAAAGATCAACAGCCTGTTACAATATGCGTTTTTCCTGGGTCTGGCGATCTTTCTGGTATGGTGGAGTTTTGCGAAAATTTCCGAAACCCAGTGGGAGGAAATGAAGACAGCCCTCCGCGAAACCAATTACTGGTTACTGATACCCGTGGCCATTGCCCTGCTGGTGGCGCACCTCAGCCGGGCCATCCGCTGGAAAATTCTAATGGAGCCCATGGGCTTCCGTCCTTCCCTGAAAAATACTTACCTGGCCGTTCTAATCGGCTATTTTGCCAACCAGGGCGTGCCGCGTTTGGGCGAAGTGCTCAAATGCACCATGCTCAGTCGCTATGAAAAAGTGCCAGCTGACAAACTGATTGGCACCATCGTGGCTGAACGGGCCTTCGATATGGTTTGCCTGCTGATCGTGTTTGCCATCACCGTGCTGTCGCAGATTTCCGTGATCGGAGAATACACAGCCGAGTTGTTGAACAAGCTGTTCTACGGTAAATCCGATGGATCTGGTAATGGGGCGCTTTATATTGCCTTGGGCATTTTGCTGATACTGGTATTTCTCGGATGGTGGTTGTTCCGTCGTTTCGCCCATAAATCATTTGCGATTAAGACAAAGGCTGTGGTGTTAGGGATCTGGCAGGGCATTATCAGTATCCGCCAGGTAAAGCAGAAAGGCTGGTTTCTGTTTCATACTTTTTTGATCTGGTTTTTATACCTGGCCAGTATCCGGATCGGCTTTTATGCGATGGCAGCGACTTCCGTTTATGGATGGCTCCCCTCCTTTTCGGTGCTGTCGCTGGGCAGTGTGGGGATGATTGTAACTCCGGGCGGAATAGGTGCCTATCCCATTCTGGTGCAACAGACCATGTCTTTATACGGATTAAGTGAAAGTGTGGGGAATGCCTTCGGATGGATTTTATGGCTGGCACAATTTCTTTTAGTGATTATTGTTGGCGTAGCTTCCTTATTATTGCTACCGGTACTGAACCGGAAAAAAACTGCCTAAAAATTCTGCCATGAGAAATCCTACCATTATTCCGCATAAAATTATGACCCGTGAGCAGCTGGTTCGCCAGGTGGCCGTTTGGAAATTCCTG
This sequence comes from Flavihumibacter sp., assembly GCA_036562745.1. Taxonomy (GTDB): domain Bacteria; phylum Bacteroidota; class Bacteroidia; order Chitinophagales; family Chitinophagaceae; genus Flavihumibacter. Next base: position 5,529 of record DATCJQ010000214.1, on the reverse strand, counting down.
GGCAAAAAGATCGTGTTCACCAACGGGGTGTTTGATATCCTGCACCAGGGACATATATATTCTTTGTCGCAGGCCGCGCAGGAAGGCGATATCCTGGTGGTGGGCGTGAACTCCGATGCTTCTGTAAAGCGATTGAATAAGGGCCCCGAGCGCCCCATCAACGACCAGCAGTCACGCGCCATGCTGCTTGCCTCCATGGTGATGGTGGATGCCGTAGTCATTTTTGAAGAAGACACGCCGTACGAAACCATTGTGTCCATCATGCCCGATGTGCTGGTGAAGGGTGGCGACTACCGTGTTGAGCAGGTGGTTGGTCATCGAGAGGTAATCGAAAACGGCGGACAGGTTATTATCAATCCCATTGTGGAGGGTTTCAGTACCACGGGTATTGTGCGCCGGATAGCGGGGAAATAGAGAACCTTTCGCAGGATGAACTGGCGAAAAAAAGCCGAATTGTCCCGGACTATCATCGGGAACTATGAGCGTAATGCCAACACGCCCTCCATTGAAGTAATGATAAAACTGGCTAACGTGTTTAATGTAAGCGTAGATTACATTATCGGAGAGGGCGAACCGGCTGCCCTGGACAAGGATTTACTAAAACGTATCGAGGATATTGAGAAGCTGGACGAGGATACCAAAAAGCACCTGTTCTTCCTTATTGATAACGTTATTCAAAACTATAAAACGAAAAAAGCCTTTAATAAATAACAAAGCCACCTAATCGGTGGCCTTTGCTTTTATTTTCTTACTCCTGGAAACATTTGTTCCGCTCGTTCATTTCCTAATTCTTCCAATCTCTTTTTCGTAGTTAGATAATTCCGATCATTAAAGAGGTCGGCAATATTGGTAAGCTCTTCCTGTAAAAAATCTTTGTGTTCTTCAATGGTGGTTGCCTTAGTAAGATTTTTTTCATCATACAGAAGAGTTTTTACTAACGCCAAATCGTACCAATTGTCATTTGGATTACTACTCCGTATATCAACTGTTTCAAATGATTTAGAACTGCTAAATCTTAATTGGAAACTGTCATTAGTAAATATATCGTAGTAATCCCCAAAAAATGAAGATGTATCTTTTTGGATTAGTTCAAAGCCGTTTGACTTTAAGAAGCTGTATATCTTTTCGTTATTCTTATTCATAAGCTTTCTATTTAACTAACCAAAGTCCGTCAGAGCTTACTTTGTAGCCTTTGTCAAATAAATAATTCAATTCCTTTTGATAAAAGCTGCCTGGCTTAACTTGATTAAGAGGTGTCGCAAGTCTGATATTGTCCCCACGCAAAATCATTCTATCAAGAAACTTTTGATTTGCTCCCCATTGTTGGGCAGGCGTCATTTTATTCCAAATCTTCGTCGGTATTTGAAAAGTCCTTGCACCTATGGTTTCAGCAACTTTTACATATTGCGGGTAGTGACCTAAAACTGTTGTTCCCGTCTTAGCGGCTTCTCCAGCGATAGGGCTACCGGCCTTTTTTGCGACTTTTGCAATCCTTGCCGTTTTTGATAATGTAGCAATGGTATTCGTTGTCGCAGTCAGACCTTTAGTAGTCAGTGCTGCAAATGTACCCTGTCCGGCCATTTTACCAAAATCTCTGGCGGACATATTCGGGATATTATCTACAAAATCATTGAAAGACTGTGCAGTCGCATCGTAAGTATCACCCAACCTTGTACCTAACCTGGAATCAATCATACTCATTAATGCTCGCCCATTACTTGGGCCGCCGACACTATTTGAACTAATCGCAAGTCCACCAACCAAATATCCTGTATTTATCCAAGTTTCACTCTTCCAAGCATCCACCGCAATAAAATTATAGGTTGTTGAAGCTCCAGCAGCAATTCCTTCAAAGAATCCAGCACTAAACTCTACAGCCTTTGAAAAATACGAACTATTCTTAACGACTTTTAATGTCACAACAACTTCTTTCAATGTCATCGCTCGATCAACGGTTTCACAGTAAACGCAGCCGCCATCTGAATCAATAAAACTTGAAGGATCTCCACCCATGGAGAGATAACCAGAATTAAACTCGTCATAGGGATCGTTTTGAAGCCATCGCCCTATTTGCGCATCATAGCTCCTGAGTAGATAATCCGTCCAACCTAAATCCTCATCCAATTCCGCAAAATCACCCTGGTACAGATAATTATTTGCAGGACCATTAAATGCTTTGCTACTAAGCGCATCAATTCGTAATCCGTAAGCGTAGTAATGGTTTTCTTCGACTATTCTGCCCCGATCATGACGCACCTGAAGATTATCGAAGTAAACACTTACCGTGCTTTCGTTTGAAATATAGATAAAACAGTAACCCTTTCGGGCGCTTTAATTTGGGTCAGCGCAAGGCTGGAAGCTGCATTCGCTGCCCCCACGCGAAGACTGGTACTATTCTCACTAACAAAATTGAATCGCTCATCAAAAAACACTACGTTCAAATAGGCTTTCGGCAGATTCCCTGCCAACCGTATTACCATCCTTAAAATCACCTACGGTTGCTGTTGACGGTACGCCATTTATTCCACCCTGTTTCGTTTAACGCAGCATGCTTGACAGGATCATTACTCGGCTCCTTTATCCTGCAGAATCATTATATTTTTATCCTTCAACCGTTCGGACAACCAGGTTTTCAACTTCGGCATATCCGTCTGTTTGGCTCGGGAATCCATCTGATAGAGCAATAGCCATTGCACTTTTGAACTATCGGTTCCCGCGTTCAAGGCCACTTTACCAAGCACTACATTCTTTAAATCGGGGAAGAGTACGTTCAACTCCCTCACCACACCGGGATCCTGAACGGAAAATTTATCAAGCTCCGTCCGAAGCTTGTTGATGGTGACATCCTTTTCGGAAAGCGCGGCCGTTTGTTTGTTGATCTCTTTAAGAATTTCGGATTTGATATCTTCCCTGTCCTGGATAAAGTTCACCACCACATTTCCGACCTTTTCGTTTAAGAGACGGTTATACATCTCCATTTCTTCCGATTCGAATTTTTTATTGAGAAATGCCAGGTCCACTTTCCGCGGATGCGAGTTATGATTCACTTTCTTATAAATAACCGTAAATCCACGGCTGGTAAATTCTGAGTTAATGAATTCTTCCACCGTATTGGTAAATTTCTTCTCCTTGAATAAAGTGTAAGCGAGATAAAAGCTCGGAATAACCATCACCATGATCAGGGTCGTAATGCCAAGCCGGATACGTTTGGCGTAAAGAATTCCCTTGAAACTTACAGCGGGATACTTCAGGTATTTGACAACGAACAGCGTCGCGATACAAATAAAGAAGCAGTTAATTGTATACAGATAAAATGCACCCACGAAAAAAGGCAGATTAAAAGTCGCCAGCCCATATCCCGCTGTACACAATGGAGGCATTAACGCAGTAGCAATGGCCACACCGGGAATCGGATTTCCTTTTTCCACACGCGTGATAGCAATCACTCCAACCAATCCGCCGAAAAAAGCAATCAGTACATCATAAATATTGGGAGAAGTTCTGGCCAGAATTTCCGACTGCACGTCCTTAAAGGGACTGAGAAAAAAATAAACGGCTGATACAAACAAGCTCACCACTGTGGAGATCAGCAAATTTTTCATTGATTTCCGGAGCAGCGCAAAATCGTAGGTACCGAGGGCAAAACCGGCGCCCACAATGGGTCCCATCAACGGTGAAATCAACATCGCACCAATGATTACGGCCGTGGAGTTTACGTTCAGTCCGATTGATGCGATGATAATGGCACAGGCCAGAATCCACAGATTCGATCCGCGAAAGGAAGTGTTCGCAGTTACGTTTTCAAGCACTTTGGCTTTATCTTCTTCGCCATTGTGCAGATTTATGAAATCATATATTACGTTCCTCATAATATAAATTGGGTCCGGGAATAAGATAATGTCTCGCCTGCAATTATAGGAAAACTGGCACAGGTTCAGACAAGGTTATAGGAAAAACCATAGCCGGCTTTCTTCAGAAAGGCTTCTGCCTGCTCGAGGAAGGATACAGCCTGCTGGTGCGGGGCATATTTAAAGAAGATTTCCAGCTTTATGTTGCGGCCTTCCGCATCGGGGTATTTTTTTACAAGCTCCCCCGATTCCACGGCTCCGAGGTAAAAGTTTATCTTATCCTGCAATAAGAGCAGGTGCTCGTTCTGATCATCCCATTCCAGATGGTCGGATATAGTCATCACCACCGTTCCTTCCTGGTTGATACCGATAATATCAATTAGATTCACTTCGTGTACTGCCATAACATATTATTTAATACAACAAGGGAGGCCTGCGCCTCCCTGTTGCTCTTTCTTATCGACACTATTTACTCATTCAAGTTGTTGGGATCTGGAAGGTCAGATTTCCCTTCGTCCCCTTTGTTCCCTTGTCCCCTTCGTCCACCCTTCTCCCTTCTCCCTTCTCCTATATTTCATACTTCACCCACTTCTCCGTACTCTCATTGCTCTTCACAACATTCTCGATAAAAGCCATACCACGGATACCTTCTCTTACAGAGGGGAATTCCACCACATCGCTGTTAACGGAACTACCATCAATGCGTGCCGCCAGGGTTGCGGCGAAATTGCGGTAGATATTCGCAAAGGCTTCGAGATACCCTTCGGGGTGACCACCCGGAGTACGGGTATTCTGGCGACCAATATCACTCAGATAACCGGTTCCCGCGCGATAGGTTTCCATCGGCTTGTCCAGCCATTTAATGATCAGCGAGTTCGGCTCCTGCTGGTGCCATTCGATACCACCCAGTTCACCGTAAATGCGGATCTTCAGGTTGTTTTCCTCACCGGCTGCAATCTGTGTTGCCATCAGCACACCCGTAGCGCCGGAATTGAATTTCAGCAGTACTGCACCATCATCATCCAGTGCGCGGTTTTCCACTACCACGTTCAGGCTGGAACAGAGTTCAGTTACTTCGAGGCCGGAAATATACTCAGCCAAATTAAACGCATGGGTTCCGATATCGCCCATCACACCGCTCTTACCCGATTTTTTCGGGTCGGTTCTCCAGGCAGCGCCCGCACTCTCGCGTTCGGTGAGACGGCTGAGCCATCCCTGGGTATATTCAACATACACTTTACGCACTTTGCCGATTTTGCCGTCCTGAATCATCTTGCGCGCTTCCTTCACCAGCGGATAACCGGTATAAGTGTGCGTGAGGCAGAGGATCAGTCCGGTCTCCTGCACTTTCTGATCCAGCGCAATGGCTTCTTCGAGCGAAAGTGTGATCGGCTTTTCAATCACCACGTGGAATCCTTTCTCCAACGCCATCATCGCCGGGGCAAAATGCGCAAAGTTGGGCGTAACGATGGTTACGAAATCCATCCGTTTATCTTCGGGAAGGGCTGCTTCCTTTTCCAGCATTTCTTCGAAGCTGGTATAAATTCTATCCTCGGGCAGGAATAATGATCTTCCGCTTTCAATCGCGATGTCCTTATTAATACTCAAAGCTCCACATACCAGTTCAATTTTTCCATCCATGTTGGCAGCGTGGCGGTGAATCGCGCCGATAAAGGCATCG
>DATCJQ010000204.1:0-19496 GCA_036562745.1 Flavihumibacter sp. | reverse complement strand
TTAATTTTTATAAGCGGTAAGGTAAAAACTACAGGAATTTTTCGCCTTTTTTCCGCTTTACCTCGTTCACATATTCCTTTATTTCCTGCTCCTTGCTTTTCTGGCAGATCAATAAAACGTCTTTCGTGTCTACAACAATATGATCATCAAGACCTTGTAACAGTACCAGCTTGTCGTTGGGTACATGTACCATACAGCGGGTGGCATCGATCACGATCACATTGTTGCCGGCCACGGCATTTTCGAGGTAATCTTTTTCGAAATTATCGTAGGCGCTGTTCCAGGTTCCCAGGTCGCTCCAACCGAAGGAAGAGGGAATTACGTACACGTTATCGGCCTTCTCCATGATGCCGAAATCGATGGAGATATTGGTGCATTGGGGGTAAATGGCTTCCAGCGCCTGCTTTTCTTCATCGGTATTGAACCGGTCTTTTTCCGCTGCGAAGACCTCATACATTTCGGGCAGGTATTTTTCGAAAGCCGTGATGATGTTTTTCACCTGCCACACGAAAATGCCGGCATTCCAGAGAAACTCGCCGCTGGCCAGGAAGGTTTTAGCCAGTTCCAGATTGGGTTTTTCAGTGAAGGTCTTCACCTTATACACATTGTCTGTAATGGCATGCTGCTCGAACTGGATATAGCCATAGCCTGTGTTGGGATGGGTGGGTTTGATGCCGAGAGTGATAAAAGCGCTGTGCTTGGACACGAAGCTGAGGGCTTCCAGGCAAACTTTCCGGAAGGCAATATTATCGAGAATCAGGTGGTCGGAAGGCGCTACGATCAGGCTGGCCTCCGGGTTCTGACTCAGGAGTTTGAAAGAGATATAAGCGATACAGGGTGCCGTATTCTTCCGGGAAGGCTCGCCGAGAATATTGGCCACGGGCAAATCGGGCAGCTGCTCTGCCACGATACCCGAATACTCATCGGAAGTCACAACAAAGATGTTCTCCTTGGGAATGAATTCGGCAAACCGCTCATAGGTCCACTGAATAAGTGTTTTCCCTGTGTTCAGAATGTCCAGAAACTGTTTGGGATAATTTGCGCGGCTCATCGGCCAGAAACGGCTTCCAATGCCGCCGGCCATGATGGCTACGTAGTGATTTTTGTTCATTATAGGAGCCCTTCTTTTATTAAATCATGAATATGCAGTACGCCAAGATACTGCTGGTTGGCATCTGCCACTATTAGTTGCGTAATATCGTGCTTTCTCAGCAGATCCAGTGCTTCGATGGCCATGGCATCCGGACCAATCATTTTCGGATTGCGGGTCATGATTTCGTTGGCACGAATCGTGCGCAGGTCGGTATCTTTTTCCAGCATCCGCCTCAGGTCGCCATCGGTAATGACCCCGAGGACCCTGTTTTCCGAATCGGTAATGGCAGTAACACCCAGTCTGCTGCCGGAGATGGCAACAATTATTTCCTTAAGATTGGCGTCGACCGGAATGGATGGGCGTTCATTTTGAATGTATAAATCCTTAACCCTCAGGTATAAACGCTTGCCCAGGTTACCACCGGGGTGAAATTTCGCAAAATCAGCCCCGTTGAAACCGCGCAGTTCCATCAGACAAACCGCCATGGTATCGCCCATCACCATTTGGGCCGTGGTGCTGCTGGTGGGCGCCAGGTTATTGGGACAGGCTTCTTTGGGAACCGTCGTGTTCAGAATGAAATCAGCCTGTTTGGCCAGGAAGGATTCGGTTTGTCCCACCATTCCAATAATGGGATTGCCGAAATTCCTGATCAGCGGAACCAGCACCTTGATTTCGGGGCTTTCGCCGCTTTTACTGATTATCATCACGATATCATCTTCCTGCACCATGCCCAGATCGCCATGAATAGCATCGGCAGCATGGAGAAACAGCGAGGGGGTGCCGGTTGAGTTCAGGGTGGCTACAATTTTCTGCGCCACGATGGCACTCTTACCAATTCCACTCACGACCAGACGTCCCTTACAATTGAAAACCGTTTGCACAGCCTTCACGAAATCTTCATTCAGAAAGGCATGCAATCCCGCAATGGAGGCGGCTTCCAACTCGATGGTCCGACGGCCGGCGGCCAAGATTTGTTCAGTATTCATATTAGGCGGCACAAAAATAGGAGATTTGGCTAAGGAGCTTCCTTTATTAACAATTTTGGGTGTTTTTCACACCGCATTTTAAGTAATTTCGCGGTCCTCTGATTAACCAGTGACTCCACTGCAAGTTTTTCGTTAACTTATGAGGGTTCTGCTTCAAGTGAGATTGAAAATACACGTACATGTCAACATCATCAAGATCCCGGAAAACTACCGCCGCCCCAACCGCCGCGGAAAAGCCGGCAAAAGCCGCTACTGCAAAGAAGAAAACTGTTTCCAGGAATATTACGCCGAAAGCACCGGCGGTGTCCCATAACCCCGATCTTTCCCTGACCGAAGCACTCCAGGAATATTTTGGTTTCAACACCTTTAAAGGGCAACAGGAAGATATTATCAACAGTCTGATGTCCGGCAGGGATACTTTTGTGATCATGCCCACCGGTGGGGGTAAAAGCCTTTGCTACCAACTTCCGGCCATGATCATGCCCGGTGTGGCAATCATCGTATCGCCGCTGATCGCGCTGATGAAAAACCAGGTTGACCTGGTACGTGGGTACAGCAGTAAAGATGATGTGGCGCATTTCCTGAACTCCACCCTTACCAAGAAAGAAATTCGCGAAGTGCACGACGACCTTCAGCAAGGTCATACCAAGATGTTGTATGTGGCCCCGGAAACCCTGACCAAGGCCGAAAACCTGGAACTGTTCCGCGACCTCGAAATCAGCTTTTTTGCGGTGGATGAAGCGCACTGTATATCGGAATGGGGACATGATTTCCGTCCGGAATACCGCCGCCTCCGTGAAATGATGGATCAGATCAACGAAAAGGCGCCCGTAATCGCCTTAACGGCCACGGCTACCCCGAAAGTGCAGAGTGATATCGTGAAGAATCTGGGACTGCGTGATCCGCAGGTGTTTATCTCTTCCTTCAACCGAAGTAATCTTTACTACGAGATCCAGCCCAAGATCAAAAAAGACCAGACTATTCGCAGCATCGTTAAATATATTGTTCAGAACAAGGGTAAGAGCGGTATCATATACACCCTGAACCGCAAAACTACCGAGGAACTGGCCGATGTGCTGGTGGCTAATGGTATCAAGGCAGTGGCCTATCACGCCGGACTGGATTCCAAATTGCGTGCTGAACGCCAGGACAAGTTCCTGAACGAGGATACCCAGGTGATTGTGGCTACGATCGCCTTCGGTATGGGTATCGATAAACCCGATGTGCGTTTCGTGATTCACTATAATATTCCGAAAAGCATCGAAAACTATTATCAGGAAACGGGTCGTGCCGGCCGGGATGGACTTGAGGGACATTGTATCCTCTACTATTCACACAAGGATGTGGCCAAGCTCGAGCACCTGATGCGGGATAAACCCCTGAGCGAACGCGAAGTGGGTGCCCAGCTGATCAATGAAACTGTGGCGTATGCGGAAAGCGGTGTTTGTCGCCGTAAAATCCTGCTGAGCTATTTCGGTGAGAACTGGGAACAGGAAAATTGTGGTAACTGCGATAACTGTAAGAACCCGAAAGAGCATGTTGAGGCCAAGGACGATGCGGTGAAAGTGCTGAAGCTGGTGAAAAAACTCGACGAAAGTTTTGCTACCGATTATACAGTGAACGTAATGATTGGTCGCCTTACCCCGCAGGTGCAGATGTATCGTCACGATGCACTGGAAGAATTTGGAATGGGTAAGGATCAGCCCGATCATTACTGGAATTCGCTGATTCGTCAATTGTTGCTGGGCGGATTACTGACCAAGGATATTGAAGAGTATGGCGTGCTGAAAATCTCCAAAGCGGGTGAAGCATTCCTGAAAAAACCGAAGAGCTTCAAGATCGTGCTCAACAATTTGTATGAAGATGCGAATGAGGACGATGAAGAAGCTGGCGTAGAAACCGGCGGCGGTGCTTCTGCAACTGATGAGAAACTCTTCGAGATGCTGAAAGAGCTGCGTCAGAAAGAAGCAAAACGAAAAGGGCTTCCTCCCTTCGTGATTTTCCTGGAAACATCATTGCAGGATATGGCTACCCTCTACCCCACTACTATTGCTGAGCTCGACAAATGCCAGGGCGTGAGCAAGGGTAAAGCAATCCGTTACGGAAAACCCTTTGTGGAACTGATTGCAAAATATGTGGAGGACAACAATATCGAGAAGCCCGATGAATTTGTGATGAAGAGCGTGGTGAACAAGAGCGGTCTGAAAGTTTATATCATCCAGCAAACAGATAAAAAGATTCCACTGGAAACCATCGCGCGGAATAAGGAACTGCGACTGGATGCCCTGCTCGAAGAAATGGAAACCATTGCGGCCAGCGGAACCAAACTCAACCTCGATTATGCCATTGATGAAATGCTGGATGAATATGAACAGGAAGAAATCCTGGAATATTTCAAAAGCTGCGAAACATCCTCGCTGCAGGTAGCACAGGAAGAAATGGCAGAGAGCAATTTCTCCTGGGAACAATTAAAAATTATGCGGATTAAATTCCTTGCACAATACGGAATGTGATTCGGTTTATAATAAACTTATATCACCCGGCTGGCGTCGGGTGATTTTTTTTGCCCGACCTATTTCGAATGCTTCTTACTGAATTCAACAAACTGATGCAGGAATTTTTCGAGCCGCTGCGCGTAAGCCTCATCTGTTAAGCGTCCCGTCTCATCAAATAAGGTTTTTACTTTCGGCGTGATCATGAAATTCGGCATCAGTATCCCGCCTATACGCAAACACACCGGTTGCAGCGCATGCACGGCATTGATACCACCCATCGCCCCGGAAGATACGGCCACGATGCCCATCGGTTTTCCGGCATATTCTTCATAGAAATAGTCCAGGGCGTTTTTGATGGCCCCGGAAAAACTGCTGTTATGCTCGGGTGTTACCCAGAGATAGGCATCGGCCGCATCGATCTTTTCCTTCCACCAAATCATAGCGGGTGTGGGCGAAGGGTGTCGGGCATAAATATATTCGAGAACCGGCAGTGGGTGTTCCCTGGGGTCCAGCAGCATGGGTTCCACCTCGTCAAGCTGCTCCAGGCGCTTCATGATTTCGAGGGCTACATAGTGTGATTGTCGCGCCGGTCTGGCACTGCCCGATACGATGGCTATTTTCATTACAACAGGTTTTCTTGCCTTTAAGCTACGCAAAAAGAATGCCCCGGCCCGTTACAAGCGAGGTCAAATCGGTAACTTAATGGGAAGATCCTCTCTCTATTGAAGGCTTGGCTCGTATTAGCTGACTGGCAACCGAAAATCCTTCATTCAATAGTTAACCATTATGAACAAGACCTTGCGATTGTTAATTGCCCTGTTGGTTTTGGGGGCGCTTCGTTCACCAGCGCAGGAGTATGCCGAATACTTTGTGGCTGAGAAAAAATTTCTTCGTCTGCCGGTGAAAAACGGCGCCGCCCAGCGGAATATTGAGATCTGGAAAGATGGAGTGAAAGTGCGCTATTTTTCGATGGAGCTAACGGATACTGAACCTGACTGGTATGCCTGGCTGAATCTTAGCGAATGGAAAGGAAAGAAATTGGAGATACGTATCAGTCCTGTGCCCGACGATCCTCAGTCGAATGCTACTCAGTCGAATGCTACTCTGGCCAATGGTTCTTTGTCCAATAACCCACAGCCCGATAATTCGCAGCCCGATAGTACCCCGTCTACTCGTTCCCAGCCCGATGGTTCGCCGGCCAACGGGGTTATACCCAAAGCATTGCAGTCGCTGTTGCCACTTTATCAGAGTGATGTGGCGGACGAGGACGACCAGCTATATAAGGAAACCTATCGCGCACAGCTTCGCTTCTCGCCCAAACGCGGATGGACCAATGATCCGAACGGACTGGTGTACTACCAGGGACAATATCATTTGTTTTTTCAGCACAATCCCTATGGACGCGATTGGGGCAATATGACTTGGGGGCATGCGGTTAGCCAGGACCTGATTCACTGGAAGGAGCTGGATCCGGTATTGCATCCCGATGGATTTGGCACCATGTTCAGCGGTTCGGCGGTGGTGGATTCCACCAACACCAGCGGTTTGGCCAGGGACGGTCATCCCCCTCTTGTTATGTATTTCACCGGTGCGGGATCCTGGTGCCAGGGCATGGCCTGGTCGACCGATGGCCTACATTTCGCCAAACTGGATTATGCTCCTGTGCCGCGAATCAATAAAGACAATCGCGACCCCAAGATCTTCTGGTACGAGCCCGGTAAACATTGGGTGTTGTTGTTCTGGGTACCAACTAACGATGGCGCACATACGCAGCATTTTTTCAAGTCCGACAATCTTCGCGATTGGATTCCCACCAGTGTGTTCACCGGCGGCAAGGGCGATGACCGGTACCTGTATGAATGTCCCGATTTGTTTGAGCTGCCCGTGGATGGGAATCCCAATAACCGAAAATGGGTGTTGTCGGCTGCAAATACGGAATATGCGATCGGTACCTTTGATGGTGAGCGGTTCACTCCCGAGCAGGAAAGACTGCGCGGACAATTCGGGCGCAGTTACTATGCGGCGCAGACGGTGAACAACGAACCCCAGGGTCGCCGGATTGAGATCGGCTGGTGGCACACGAAGACGAATAAGGGCGGGATGAATTTTACTGGCAGCATGAGTATCCCGATGGAATTGAAACTGATCACCACGCCGGCGGGAATCCGCATGATTCGCCTGCCGATAAAGGAGGTGGAGAGTTTGCGCAGCGAAAAGTTATTGAGTGGCGCGCGGAGCATGAATGATAAGTCAGTCGATCCCTTTAGTAAAATAGAAACGGATTTGTTTGAACTGGAGGCAGAGATCGAAGTGGGAAAGGCGAAAGAGATTCGTTTCAATCTGAACGGGATGGAACTGGTTTATGATGTTGTCGCGCAGGAAATGGCTATGGATGGCGTGAAGGCGAATATCCCGCTGGAAAAGGGATTGCTGCAGTTGCGTGTGTTCGTGGATCGTGTGGGAGTTGAGTTGTTTGCGAACAACGGCAAGGTGTTTATGCCCGTCGATAAAAATCTCGAAGCGCGAACATCATCGCTTAAAGTAACGGGTGGCAAGGTTCGCTTCCGCCGGTTGGATGTGTATAAACTGAAATCGATTTGGGACTAGTAAGGCGGATAAATAAAAAAAAGGCTACAGTGTTTCGCTGTAGCCTTTTAAAATTCGATCGGTTCCTGCACCGCTATTCGGCGATCAGAATTGCTTTAAGCTGGCAGTCGATACCGAATCAAGGTGGAAATATTTGTGAGAAAAGCTGTCGCCGGAAACTTTGATGATGCGCAGTCCATTCGGATCGCTGTGCAGCGGTTTTCCGACAGCGCTGGTGGTTATCATCGAAATCGTTTCATAACGGCCTTCCGCATTGCCATGTAAATGCCCCGCGAAAACTGCTTTTACATTATACTGCTTGAACAGGCCGAGATATTTCTTCCGAACGGGCAGGTCGATATTGAAATACTCGTCCGCTTCATCGGCATCTTTCACGAAAAAGGGATAGTGGCAGAAGATGTAAATCTGTTGGCTGTTTTGTGCTGCGGCGAGTTCTTTCTCCAGCCACTCATATTGCTCCTGCTCCCACTGCGGGGTTTTTGCTTTAATGAGACTTGAGTTCAGTCCGATTGCGCGGATACCTTTATGCTCGAAGGAGAAGCGATCATCGCCATAGATTCCTTTATAAAAGTCCAGGTCAGCCGTTTGCGGTTCATTGCCCACGTCGTGGTTGCCCGGAGTCAGATAAACGGGAATGGAAGCGTCGATCATCTTCGTGATGCGTTCGAACTCGCGGAGTTCGATGCTGTCCTGCGGGTGATGTACCAGGTCGCCGGTGATCACCACGAAATCGGGCCTGAGTTCATTTACTCGGGCAACTGCTTTTTCGAAAAAGGCGATTTCCTTTTGCAGGCTGTCGGGCGTGAACCCCAGTTGAGGATCGCTCAACTGTATAAAGAAGAACTCGTTTTTCGAATTGTTGTCTGCTGTCCTTTCGTTGGACGAGCAGGCGGCTGCGGTTATGATAGCAGCAATTAAGAGTATGAATCGCATAATGGTTGTTTGGTTACGAGGGGTTATCAAATATACTGAGCTTGCATCATAACAGTGTAAAAGCTTCTCTGTATGGCAGGTCAATATCGCTGGAGGATGGATGCGGCGGAGCTGATATAATGTCCACCGAAAAGAAGGGCGTGCACGAGCAATGGGTAAAGCTGGGTAATCGGTAAACGTTCACGCCAATCAGCTGCCAGGGGGTAGTGATAATGATAGGCTTCAAGAAAGGACCGGTCGAAGCCGCCGAAGAGTTGGGTCATGCCGATATCCATTTCACGATGACCGATGTATATTGCCGGATCAATGAGAGCGGGAAGGCCCTGCGGATGGTTAGCCGTCGCTCCTGTTCTTCCGGCGCAAAGGAGGTTGCCGCTCCAGAGATCGCCGTGCAGCAGTGCCGGATTCTCATCGGGAAACAGATTTGCGAGTCGATCGACTCTGTCCAGTAAGGCTGCTTGCAACGCGCCTTCATCCACCAACCGTTTTACAAGAGGCCGGATACGTTCTTCCGTAAAAAAGCTACCCCAGCCGGTGTGCTGATTGTTGGATTGCGGCAGACGACCGATATAATTGTCTTCGGTCCAGCCATAACGTTCCCATTCTTTTTGGTGAAGCTCTGCCAGAAACTCTCCGAACATTTTCCAGAAATCAGGATGCGGTGAGGCGGGTTCTAGCCATTCAAGCAAAAGATACTGGTAGCCTTCCCATACGCCCACGGCTTCCACCTGCGGTACGATGAAGCGGCTATTGGTTCGCAGCGCCTCGAGTCCGCGCGCCTCCTTTTCCATCATGGCGGCAAAGGGTGCCGCCCGGTTCAGCTTCAGAAAATACGCACGCCCCTTTCTCCACACCTTGTATGCCTGGTTGATATCGCCGCCTGGCACAGGTTGGATGCCTGCAGCGTCGAGACCAAGATGATGGATGAGATTAAGCAACATTGGACAGTTTATTTTTCTGCTACAAGAGAATTGAGTTCGTCACCCTCAAAGTAATTCTGCCGGGCAATTTTTTCTGAAAAATAGTCCGCAGTTTCCTTATCGGTGCAATAAATGTAGCACCCCTTTAAGCCTCTTGTCATTAAAGTACGGTAGGTATTCTTAATGATCTTATCAAGCTGTTTGGCGCCTTCTTCATAATTGGATTTCAGCATTCTCTTGTAGCCGAATACCGACTTATCCATGCCGGATCTTTTTGTAACATCTGTGATGATATTGCCGTTTCTGATGATGAGATCTGGTCCGATGATTACCCCAACATAATCCAGTTCCAGTCCCTGGCATGTATGAATGCAGCCGACTTCAGTTACAGAATTCGGATCTATTGACCACAGGCCAGCATAACTTGCCAAATTCCATCGCATACGAAAGTCAAACTCACTTATGATAATATCATAAGCCTTCGGATCTTTTTTACTTTTCCAATCCCAGCAATAACCAGCAACCAGTCTGGCTTTATTGTTGATTTTGTTTTTTTCGAAAATGGCATCACGCATTTCCGTTGGGGATCGAAACACATTAAAATCATATTCGTTGGTATCCAGAACATCATTCGCTGTTTGGCGGATTTGCAGCACAGAATCCAGCCATGCCAGATAGCCATCTGATCCATTGCAACGAAATTGAGATGAGAGTTCAGATTCATATACTTCAGCATCATAGCGGTATGCCCACTTCCTTATTTCGTCTTTGCTTCCGATATCATTTAGGGTTACGCGCTGGTCTTCGTCAATGAAGAAGACAGAAAATTTTGATGCATGAATAATTTCCTTGATTTGGTTTTCGCCCAGATTATTGAAAAGGCCGGATTTTTCATTTAAGCGGTGTGTCTCGTCAACAATTAGCGCATCGAAACTGTTTTTTGCAGAATCATAATAACTTCCGGAACCTTTAAACAAATTTGTTATGTGGGTCTTCTTAAGTGTACCAGTTAGTTTGCTTTGATAGACCGCTCGGGGCGCAGCGTTTTTTGTTACGTATTGAGTTACCAATCCTTTTTGGGTGAGACTTACGAGAAGGTTAATGGCAACCACGGTTTTTCCGGTACCCGGTCCGCCTTCGACAATGAATACTTTCTTCTTCTCGGAATTTGATCTTAATGCCAGTGCTTTTGCAGTTTCAAAAATTATTTTCTGATCGTCAATAAGTACAAACTCCCGATTTCCTTTTAGCATGGAGGACAAGGAATCAGCCAGACTTTTTGAAGGTTTAATGCGGCCGGATTCGATTCGGTACATAATATTGGACTTATCGCCATATTTAATATACCGTTTGATAAAATTCCTCAGCAATAAAGTATCGGATCTGAAAAAAACCGGTGCCTTGTCGATATAATCCTGATAACATGGATGATCAAGTTCACCGTCACGTGTATAGTTATGCAGGTAGGCGCAAGGCTGTACGCGGATATTTTCACTATAAATGGCTTCATTGAAACCGCTTAGCAATGCTGCATAAGACCAGGCCTGGTAGGATGGGTGACTCAATTCTCTTTTTGATTTTCCCAAATACGTAATGACTACGGCATCTTTATCTGTTTTCTCTGCTGTTTCCCATTGTTTTAGTTCAATGATAAGGGCATAGTCTGTCTTTTGGTCATCCTGACCGGTCAGGATGAAATCAATTCGCTTGGACGTTTGTGGGATTCTATATTCTATAGAAACATGGCAGTCATCGGGAATTTCAGGATCACTTAAAAGCTTGTACATATGCAGGAGAGAGTTCTTCCAACTGCGGATTTCATTTTCACTAACTTTGCTTCCTGTCTTGGAGTAATAAGTACGTGAAATAACGTCTTCAATGTTATTGGTTATCGAATCATCCAAAAACTTCCCCTTGGTATTATGATAGATAATCATAGTCTAAAGTTCAGTGTATTTCTTCGCGGTTCCTTTTGACTTATCAACGGGATATTTCTTTGCGTTCTTATTGAGTTTTTGCCGGATAATATCAGGAATGTCAAGTTTATTCTGATGGGCTAAGATGATGCAGAAAGTCAGGATGTCTGCCAATTCATCCTTTAATCTTTCAGGATCCACCTGCTCCGGCTTTTTCCAAAGGAATAGTTCATTCAGTTCGGCCGCTTCGATTGAAATGGCCAGAGCGAGGTCTTTGGAATTATGAAATTGTTCCCAGTCTCTCTCATCTCTAAACTGGATTACCTCTTTAATTACGCGCTCAAATTTGGACATGGGTCAAGTTTAATAGGTTCAATTTAATAATCATTTCATTACGGGTACTTGACCTGGCAATGGGGAGGATTTGTGAAACAAAAAATGGTCCTGGGAGAAAAAGAAAAAGCAGCTACAGATTTGACTCCGTAACTGCTTTTTGTGGTGTGGGCCGGAATCGAACCGGCGACACAAGGATTTTCAGTCCTTTGCTCTACCAACTGAGCTACCGCACCATCCTGGTTTGATGTCTGAAGGCAGGTTTTGCTTTCGCAAAAGGCCTCGTTTATCATCAATCGGGACGCAAAAATAGGGGGATTTCAACAATATTCCACGGTTTATCAACATTTTTTTCCAAAAATCCCTTCGGGAAAATGAAAAATCCCCCGAGCCTAACTAACTAAAAACCAATAATTGGCCGTCAACCCGTACCACTCCGGGGGATGTTGATAACTAAGGGGTGATTCATTGTCCCACTTGTAACATCCGTTCCCTTTGTCCCCTTGTAACCTTTGTAACCTTTGTTTCCTTCGTAACCCCTGTCCCCTTACTTCATCTTAATCGCCACCTTCACGGTATGCGGCGCGGTTTCATCGCCACCGAAATAAGGATAAAGCATATACCCGTTAATGGAGGAACCGGTAGGGGTGCGGGGCATCAGGGTGGTTTCACCGTTCACACTGAATTCGTAATAACCGGTGCGGATACTCAGCTTCAGATCGGCAGGCTCGCCAATTTTAAGAGCGGCCAGGAGGCGGTATCGCATCGTGCCGTCGTTATAAACATAGGCGAGGAGCTCAATGGCATCCTCCTTCCACCGCCAGCCAAAACGCGCGCTGTTGGTTTGGTGTGCTCCATTGTCGCTGAAGCCCATCAGTTTGTTAATATCATCCTGATTCCGGGGATCGCGGGTCCGATAAATGCAGGAACTGTCGAAAATTACTTCGAATGCCATCCCGGTACCGGTTACGGGTTTCACACCGTTTTCGAGGGAATAATGCTCTCCGGCGGGAATTGTGTAGGTCTGAAATCCGCCCGGGGCGACCACTTCTTCAGTGGGATCTTCCTTTGGCAAATCGCCATTGGTGGGTTCTTCATGGACTTTTGTGCAGGCGGCGGATAGTATTATCCAAGCCAATCCTGCCAGGATTATCTGCTGTTTCATACGCTTCATTTCAATTCACGGCGTTTTAACGCAGTGGAGAACTGATTGTTTTCGCAAATAGTTCGAAACAGCCAGGTGGGCAGGTTTTTTGACCCCGATCGTAAAGGATTCTACTTAGATGATTTCTTCGCTTTTTCCGGTTGCAACAAATCGAACAGCGAAAGACTCATGATCCGCACGGCACCCGCAATAGTCGGTTCGTAATCCGGCGCAAAATGGGGCGAATGAAGGGATGGCAGCTCCCGGCCCTCACCCGCCTTCTTTCTTTCGGATGATACGGTTCCCAACCAGATGAGATAAGAGGGGATGGAAGTTTCCCGCCCGTAAACCCCGAAGTCCTCGCCGATCATCACCGGATCGACGGTAGCGACGGACCCCTCTCCCAGCTTCGAAACCAGATTGTTCCGCAGGCGTGTGCCGAGCGCGGGATCATTATAAACGGAAGGGATCGACATATCCAGTAAATCATATCGGGGCAGGCGCGAACTGTCGAGTCCCGCTGCCAGCGCCAGATGATCGCCCAGGGTCCTGACCCGGTCAAATATCAGCTGGCGCGATATACTGCTGAAGGAACGGATGGTCAGCCTGAGCTCGACCTTATCGGGAATAATGTTTCCCACGGTGCCGCCCTGGATGGCCCCCACCGTTATCACAGCTTTTTCGGTGCTGGGCAGGGTGCGACTCACGATGGTCTGCAGCGCCTGAATATACTGAGCGGCCAGCACAATGGGATCGATGGTCTTATCCGGCGCAGCGCCATGACCACCCTTGCCAAATACCGTGATGTTCAGCATATCCACCGCGGCCATGGAATATCCATCGCAAAATCCGGCTTGTCCGGCCGGCAACTCTGCATGATTATGTAAGGCGATTTGTGCATTGGGGCGCGGCAGGCTTTTAAATGCGGCAGTCGTTACGGCCATCCGGGCTCCCTGTCCGGTTTCCTCGGCCGACTGGGCCAGGAAGACCAGGGTACCCGACCATTGTTTGCGCAGTTCCGTCATGGTGCGGGCTGTTCCCAGCCAGCTGGTCATGTGCACGTCGTGCCCACAGGCATGCATAGCCGAACCCTTACTTGCAAAGGGCAGAGAGGTTTGCTCCTTAAGCGGGAGCGCATCCATATCGGTACGGTAGAGTATGGTAGGGCCATCTCCATTGCGAAGAATGGCTGCAAAACTTTGAAAGCCGAGGGAATCGATGATTTCCCACCCGAGGCTTGCCATCTGCTTTTTGAGAAATGCGGCCGTGTTGATTTCCTGGCAACTGATCTCCGGATTCGCGTGCAGGTGCTCGTAGGTGCTTTTGTAATACGCGGCGTTTGACGAAATCGAGGCGTTGATTCGCGGCAAAAGGGATTGTGCATCCGCTAAATAAAAGCTGATCACTGCAACAGCGGTGAGCAGGGAGTTTAAGATTCGCATAATGGATTAAAATCTGTCAGTAACCTGACTAAAATCAGGTAAATTTAGGAAGACTCAAATTAGTTTGCATTGAATCAATTTAACAGGTTATGAAAATAAGAATCGAATCTCCTTCGCACAAAATCAGTCCCTCACTGAAATCATTTGCTACTGAAAAAATATCAGGCCTGGAGCGGATTTACAAAGACATCCAGGAAGTGGAAATTACGCTGGTAAATGAAGTAAAGGGCAGCAAGGAAGTGGTTCTTTGCACATTGAATATCCGGGTGCCGGGTAAGGATGAGTATGTGAAAGCCAAGTCATACATTTTTGAAGATGCCATCCTGAAAGCAGTGGATGCGGCTAAAGCCCGGCTGAGAATCCGCAAAACCAAGCTTCAGGCTGCGCGCAAAAAGAAACTGCCCAATCGCACGCTGAATAACAAGTCGGCAAAGGCTAAATGAGGCAGTGATTAACAGGTAATCCGTGTAAATAAAATAGAAGGAACACTATCCTGATGCCGGTTTCCTCCATGGGAAATTGTGCTATTCAGGATAGTGTTTCGTTATTGGTTGGAGGTTGTTTTGGCCTGGTATCCAGCCTTCTCCAGGGCAGCGATAACCGCTTTCGCTGAAATCGGTTGTGCATGGGTGATAGTGAGCGTTCTTTCGGGATCGTTCAGATCCACACTCCAGTTATTGGTTCCCACCAGTTCGTTCAGATAGGGCGTGATTTTTTCCACACAGCCGCTGCATTTTATGTTGGTGCTGAATTTTAAGTCGGGCATTTTTCTCTGATTTTAAAGGATGAACAATGTAACCGTTGGTGTTTACGGTAGTATGCAAAGGTCCGGCCATCAGGGCAAACCCTTGTTATACAATGCGGTCGATCCTTTATAAAATTATTCCTTTCCCACCTGGTCGAGCGGACGTCTGATGTTTTCCCGTAATTGTTTGAAATGCGTGGGCGTTAATCCGGTTACTTTTTTGAACTGCAGGGAGAGATGCTGAACACTGCTATACCCCAGTTTGTCTGCTATTTCGCTCAGGGTGAGTTCATCATATACCAGCAATTCCTTGGCCCATTCAATACGCTGGGCGATCACGTATTTCTCGATGGTGATGCCTTCGATGGAGGAAAAAAGCGTGGAGAGATAGTGGTAATCCCTGCCCAGGCCCTCTGAGAGCGCCACGGAGAGTTTGGTATTCGCGGCATCGGGAAGCTGGTTACGGACCCACTGCAGCAGAAAGGTTTTGATTTTTGAAACCAGAGCCGATTTTTTGTCGTCGAGCAGTTCGAAGCCGAGGGTCTGCAGCGATTTGCGTAAATTTTCGAGCTGTGTATCGGAGGGTTTTTCGGAAAGGGTAACCTCGCCCAGCTGCACGGAACTATAGGGCAGGTGCTGTTTTTCCAGTTCCTGACGCACGGTCATAACACATCGGTCGCAGACCATATTTTTAATAAATAACTGCATCTTGTGCTCACGAATTTAAATCATAGTATTTTAGGATTATGCTAAAGATCGACGCGCATCATCATTTTTGGGATTATGATCCCGTTACCCATGCCTGGATCGACGAGTCCATGGCTGCCATACAAAGAAGTTATTCGCCGGCTGATCTGGAACCGATCCTGCGGGAAGCGGGCATCGAAGGCACTGTGCTGGTACAGGTGAATCAGAGTCCGGAAGAAAATGAATCGTTTATTAACATCGCCAATCAGCATTCCTTTATTCATGGAGTGGTTGGTTGGATTGATCTCCGGGCAAGGGATCTGGAAGATCAGCTCCAACAATTAAAAACAAACCGGAAGCTGAAAGGTTTTCGCCATATCGCGCAGGCGGAGGCGCCGGATTTCTTATCGCGGCCCGAAATCATTGATGGCATACGGAAACTCGGGCGGCAGGGATATACCTACGATATCCTTATCAAACCGCATCAGTTCAGGGCTGCGATTGAGCTGGTGAAAGCCTGTGATGAACAGCCGCTGGTGCTGGATCATATAGCCAAGCCCTATATCAGGGAAGGAAAGATTTCCGAATGGAAAAAGGATATGATGGAAATGGCAGCGACAGAGGCGGTGTATTGCAAGCTTTCGGGCATCATAACCGAAGCAGACTGGCAGCAGTGGACCCCTGAGCAGATCAGGCCCTATCTGGAGGTGGCGCTGGAGGCATTTGGTGCCAACCGCCTGATGTTCGGATCCGACTGGCCGGTATGCCTGGTAGCCGGAACTTATAAGCAGGTGGTGGATCTGATCGAGGGTTATACCAGGCAGCTTTCGGAGGATGAGCAGGCTGGCATTTGGGGCGGAAACGCGGTTCGGTTCTACAGCCTCTAAGCCAAATAACGGGCGAAAAAATCGTACCTTTTAAGAGGTAAAATCAATGGTATGAAAAAGAAGAACAGTCCCTGCATGGACTATGCCATTTGGATTGATTTACAAAAAGCGATGATCGCCTGCAAGGATGAAGAGGGGAAACTGAGCACTGAATCTTTTCAATCGGGCATTGATACCCGGGTGCGTCACGATGGCGAAGTGTCCAACAAAACCAGATTGTACGGGGCCACGCTTTACCCGGAGAAGAATGCGCAGAACAAACTGCAACAGCAGCGCAAGGCTTTTCTGAAGGAAGTGGTGGGTAAATTGGGAAATGTGGGTTCGATTATCATCATGGGACCGGCCGATACCAAGTACGAATTACATAAGGAGCTGGAAAAAAAGAAAGCCTGGTCGAATGTGGCGGTGCAGTTGAAGTCTGCTGACAAGATGAAGCTGCATGAGCTGAAGGCGATCCTGGCTCCTGCTCCACCGCGATCAGCCGGAAGGCTGCCCCGTAGCAAATGATGTTGGAGGCACGGGCAGGATGCGTACCTGGTTTTTGCCCAGCACCTGGTAGGAAAAATCATACAGTACATAAAGTGGTGGCCGGTCTTTTTCTTTGATGGTTTCGGTATGATACCGGAACTGAAATCCTTTGTATTGCAGGATTTCCTTTGACACGATGTTTTCGGTTAGCGATGACTGGTAGAGTTCTGCCAGGATATTTCTGTTTTTCCTGAGTGCGTGGTTGGTAATTTTCACGAGCCGGGTGATGGAATCGGCTTTTTTGTTGTTATAGGTGTTCCGGCAGTTGACGCTGCAGAATTTTTTGTCGGAACGTCCGCGCAGGGCAGCGCCACACCACAAACATTTACGGGTTACTTCCTGGCCTTGCATAGCTATTTGTTTTTTTGCAAAATTGGAAATCGACCGATTCCTCCACAAGCGTTTAATCACGGTATTTTCTTATTTAAGTGCTTATAATTCGTTTATAAGTCCCTTCACTCCTCATTTTTACATTGTGGAAAGATGCTAAGGCATCTGAGATTGATTGTTAATGGGCGTAAGCCGAAAAACAGGTGTTATGAGTGAGAAGAACAACAGGGTATTCCTGATCGGGAGATTGGGAGCAGATCCGGAGGTGAAGGAAACATCCACTGGTAAGAAAGTGGCGCATCTGAAGTTGGCAACCAATGAAAGCTATCAGAACAGCCAGGGGGAGAAAGTGACGGAAACCCAATGGCATTCGCTGGTGGCCTGGGGCAAGCTGGCCGATAAGGCGGAGGCGGAAATGGTGAAGGGAACGGAAATTTCAGTGGAAGGCAAGATCATTTACAGGTCTTATGTCGATCGGGAAGGCGTAAAAAAATATGTCACAGAGATTTCGGTCTCCGGCATGAGCGTAGTTCGACAGCCAAAAACAGAGGAGGCCTGATGGGCCAGGGTCTGGATATTTCCATATCCGGACCTGATTAGTTATCTGTAGTTTTACGGCAATGAGCACCAGCGAGATCAGGAATCGGCCCCAGGAACTGGCTCTGCGATTTATTCTGCATACGAACCGATCAGTTTTTCTGACGGGGCAGGCGGGTACCGGGAAAACCAGTTTTCTCCGGATGATCCGTGAACAATGCAGTAAGAAGATGGCGGTGGTAGCACCAACAGGTGTGGCTGCCATCAATGCAGGCGGAGTAACCATACACACATTTTTTCAGTTGCCCCTGGGCGCCTATGTACCGGCAGGCCCAATTCCAGACACGGGCGATTTGCTGTTTAACAACAAGGCCAGCCTCCTGCGCAATCTGCGGATCGCCTATACAAAGCGGGAACTTTTCCAGGAGTTGGAATTGCTGGTGATTGATGAAGTAAGCATGGTAAGGGCCGATTTACTCGATGCCATGGATACGGTACTCCGGTTTGTCAGGAAAAAACCGGGTCAGCCATTCGGCGGCCTACAGGTTCTGTTTATCGGAGATCTGTTTCAATTGGCTCCGGTAGTGTCTGATCGGGAATGGAGCTTTTTAAAGGAATATTATTCAAGTCCGTTTTTCTTCGATGCCAGGGTGATGCAGGAAGCTCCTCCGTTTACCATCGAATTAAAAACCATCTATCGCCAATCGGATCCGCAGTTCATCGATCTCCTGAACAAGGTTCGGAATAATGAGCTGGATCAGACCGGTTGGCACCAGCTGCATGAGCATTATAAACCCGGCTTTCAATCGGCGGAAGAGGATCGGTATATCACACTGAGTACTCATAATAACCGGGCGGATAATATTAATCAGCAGGAGTTATCGCGCCTTGAGGGACCGCTTTATCGATACGAGGCGGAAATAACCGGGGAGTTCAGCGAAAAATCCTATCCTGCAGAAGAGCTGCTCGAATTGAAAGCCGGCGCCCAGGTAATGTTCATTAAAAATGATAAAGGCGAGTTCCGACGGTACTACAACGGAAAGATCGGGGTGATAGAAAGTTTGGATGAAGAAAATATTTATGTCCGCTTTCCGGACGAGGAGGGTTCTCTCCTGTTGGAAAAAGAAACCTGGAGGAATATTCGCTATAAACTCGACAAGGCAAAGGATAAAATTGAGGAGGAAGAGTTGGGAACCTTCTCCCAGTATCCGATCCGTTTAGCATGGGCAATTACCATCCACAAAAGCCAGGGGCTCACTTTTGAGAAAGCCATCATTGATGCAGGAGCTGCCTTTGCACCCGGACAGGTATATGTTGCACTCAGTCGTTTGACGGGATTAAAGGGACTGGTATTGAAAACCCGGATTCCCCTTGGTGCTATTCAAACCGACCCGAGGGTGGTTGAATATACGCAGCGCGAATTATCCGAAGCCCAGCTTGAGGAAGAACTGGCACTTTCGGAGCGATTATACGTGATCGATTATTTTGTGCAGTGTTTTCGTTTTGATGGATTGGAATCGCTGGCTGAAGACTGGCGTTCTTCTATTGAGAAGAAATCAAGTCTGGCCAGGGCATCGGTGCTGGAAGCACTGGAAAGATTTGAAACGAATCTGAATCAGTTAATTGAGGTTTCGCAGAAAACAACCCATCATTTCAGTCTGCTAATGCAACCGGCATCTGGCACAGATCCTGACTATTTGCTTCAGCGAACCAGGGATGCATTAAACTATTTCGAATCTCGTTTTGAGGAATTGGATAAGTTGTTGGCTGACCATGCAGAAGCCATGAAAAAAGAAACCCGACTCACCAAATACCAACGGGAGATCAGGGAAATGCGTGATGCGCTTCAGGTACGAAAATTGAAAATGGAACAGGCTCTTCCTATTGCTGAGGCGATTTTAAAGGAAGAACCC
>DATCJQ010000192.1:0-5278 GCA_036562745.1 Flavihumibacter sp. | reverse complement strand
CCGAGCGCTTTAACAATTTTAATAAGGAGCTGGTCACCGGCGGAAGAATCGGCAATCCTGATTTGCTGGCTGAACGTTCCATCAGTTATGAAGCCGGGGCAGATTATTACCTGGGCCGGCGGTTTAAGGTTTCGGCCACCTGGTTCCAGCGCAACCAGAAAAGGCTGATCGACTGGGCCGATACCGAATATGCGGATATGCCCCGGAAGGAAAACCTCTCGCCCTCGGGGTCCTATGCGCTGGCTAAGAATATTGCTTCCGTAAATGTCAGGGGTATGGAAGGTGATCTGCAGTATCAGTACCGATTCGGTGAGAAGCAGGAACTGCTGGCCAATGCCGGTATCACCTGGATCGAATCAAAGGGAAGCGAATCGAAGCCATCCCTTTATTTATCCTCTCACGCGCGGTTGTTTACCAACCTGAACCTTCAATATACCTATGGCCGATGGTCCTTAAGTCTGGCGGCCCTTTATAAAAGCCGGAATGCCCAGTCGGCGCCGGCGATCGGGGCGGAACTCGATCCCTCCTATTTTCTGTTAAACACCAAACTGCAGGCAGCGGTCTGGAAAAACCGGGTCCACCTCTTCTTACAGGTTGATAACCTGTTCGATACGCAGTATCAGGACCTGCTGGGTTCCGTAATGCCCGGACGCTGGCTGATGAGCGGGATCAGCTTTCGACGGTAGGAAGTCATCCCCTTTTACCGCTCAACCAGTTTTTGCTAGGTCACGCAAACCAGCTGGATAATTTTGAGGCATTATGAAAGCCTTGGTTCTGATATTATTTTGCTCGGTAGTGGCTGTTTATCAATCGACCGCTCAACCTGCCGCCAGAAAGGAAGCAGATATTAAAGTGTTGGTTGTTGATGAAAAACAAACCCCTCTTGATTTCGTCAGCGTACAACTATTACAGTTACCCGATTCAGCAAGAATCGTTAGCGGTGCCAGCGATGCACAGGGACAGGTGACCCTTCCCGCCGTTGCTGTAGGAAATTATCTTGTATGCGTAAGCAGGGTGAATTATCAACCTGCCTGCCAGTTGGTATCCGTTAAGGAAGAATCGGATCTTTCGGTGGTGGTGAACTTCCAGCTGATCAAGTCAGATGCGTTGGAAGCTGTTACGATCACTGCACGAAAACCACCCGTTCAGTTTTTGCCCGATCGCACCGTTTTGCGTGTGGATGCGTCCATCTCTGCTGCGGGATCAACCGCTCTGGAATTACTGGAGCGTGCGCCTGGTATCACCATCGACAGAGATGGAAATATCAGCCTTAAAGGTCGCGACCAGGTTTTGGTGATGATCGATAACAAACCCAGTTATCTCAGCAGTTCTGAACTGTCGGCCCTCTTATCGGGAATGAGCAGTAACGATATTGAATCGATTGAACTGATCGATAAACCACCGGCCAAATTCGACGCAGCCGGTAACGGTGGGGTGATTAATATCCGCCTGAAAAAAAATCGTCAGCGGGGACTGAATGGGAATCTAACCTTGTCTGCGGCTCAGGGGGTTTATCCGAAAACCAATAATGCACTTGGGCTCAACTATTATCGCGGAAAGGTGAATCTTTTTGCGAATTACAGCTATACCATGAACCAGAATTATCTGGATATGTATGCGCTGAGAACCTATCTCGCCGAGGATGATAAGACGCCGCTCTCGATGATGTCGCAGCCCACCTATATCCGTTCGCGGGTGCGCAATCATACACTTCGTACCGGTCTGGATTATTCAATAAGCAAGCGTACCACGGTGGGAATGGTGCTGTCGGGAACCCTCCTCAAGCGCAGCAGCCTGGGAAGCGGAGAAGCAAGGTGGAGCAGTCCGGGTTCGGATCTCGATTCACTGATCAATACCTCGAGTGATAATGGAATCGATTGGAAAAACGGTGCAGTGAACCTGAATCTCCGTCATCGGTTTTCCAATAAACATGAACTCACGGCGGATCTGGACTGGCTCGATTATAAAATGACGGGCAATCAGGATTTTAAAAATATCCGCACGGATGATTTCGCCTATACCGAAACTTTCCGCGGCAATTTACCCAGCCGGATTCAGATCGGATCCTTCAAAGCCGATCACAGCATTTCGCTGGCTAACGAGGCTAAGCTGGAATCAGGTGTGAAATGGGCTACGACTTCCACTGATAACGTGGCTGCATTTTTTATTAACACGGGAAGCGGTTGGGTGGATGATCTCGGCAAAACCAATCATTTCATTTATGATGAATCGATTGCAGCAGCTTATACCAGCATTCAGCAACAGCTCGACCGATGGGGATATCAGCTTGGTTTGCGCTATGAACATACATCGCTGAAAGCGCATCAGTTGGGAAATAGTGTGGTGAAGGATTCTGCTTTCTCGCGTTCGTATGGAAGTCTGTTCCCGACTGTACAGCTTAGTTTCCGTCCTGATTCGATTCAGGAATGGGGATTGAGTTTCACGAAACGGATTGACCGTCCGCCTTATCAGAAATTGAATCCCTTTGTATCCATCATCAACAAATACACGTATCAGCAGGGGAATCCGTTGATTCGTCCGCAGTATACTTATACCGTTGAGTTAAGCCATCGTTATAAGCAAGTATTGAATACCAGTTTGTCTTATAGCCATTCGAAGGATTATTTCTCGCAGATATTCATCACCGATACCAGTGGTACGATCTATTACAGCGAAGGCAACCTGGGCGATCGGAAAATATTTGGATTGTCGGTTGCTTATACGCAACAAATCATCCCGGCCTGGACCCTTACCACACAGCTCGATGTGCAGCATAAAAAACTGAAGGGCTTTGTGTGGAAGGAACTGGAAGCATCCATCACCCAGTTTAATATTTCGATGAATAACCAGATCAGGCTGGCGAAGAAATGGTCTATGGAGGTGTCGGGATATTTCATTTCCAAAAGTCAGGCTGATATCCAGGAAGTGGTGGAACCAACCGGACAGTTGGGAATTGGAATTGCGCGCCAGGTGCTGCGCAACAAGGGCAGCCTGAAACTGAATTTCCGCGATATCTTCTATACGCAGGATATGGAGGGCTTTACCATCTTCAATCAGGCCACAGAATATTTCCGCCTGCAGCGCGATACAAGGCTGGTGAACCTGAGTTTGAGTTATCGTTTCGGTAAGGCGGGTAAGGCACCGGCTCGCCGCACCAATAAGGTGGATGAAGCCGATCGGGTGGGAAATTAACAGGAAAACCACATACAACAAAAAAGAGCCGGGCGACCGGCTCTTTTGTTTTTAGGACTTTTTCTTTTTAGCTTTTTTCTTCTTCGATTTCTCAACCGGCTCGTCTTTCACGCTGAGATCCTTGATGCGAATATTCCGGAAATAAAGAGTATCGCCGTGTCCGAGAAAACCGATATGTCCGGTGGTGCGTTTTAATCCCGGGTGATCGCGCTTATCGAGCGTTCCGTTTGCAGACGCTTCGGCCAGATCACCTTCGAGGATAACGGTACCGTTGAGTGTCACTTTGATTTTGTTACCGATCAGTTCAATTTCCTCCTCGTTCCACTCTCCCACGGGTTTCAGGTAACCGCGTTT
This sequence comes from Flavihumibacter sp., assembly GCA_036562745.1. Classification (GTDB taxonomy): domain Bacteria; phylum Bacteroidota; class Bacteroidia; order Chitinophagales; family Chitinophagaceae; genus Flavihumibacter. Next base: position 1,732 of record DATCJQ010000192.1, on the reverse strand, counting down.
GGCGGGGATCACACCATACACAGAACCGTGGTATTGATATTCCTGAAGGTTCTTGTAGATTTCGGCATCGTTGTCGAGGATCTGAACTTCCATTCCTTCATAAGCAGCATCGCCTTCCAGCGGCGCACGCAGTCCCACACCATTGTTTGCACCCGGTGTCAGTTTGAATTCGAAACGGAAGATGAAATCAGAATACTGGTCTTTCGTGTAAAGGTTGCCGTTACCACCGCGTTTCGGATACACGGCCAGGTTACCATTCTCGATGATGTAGGCCGATTTGTTTCCGATCCATTCGTGCAGGCTGGTTCCGTCGAACAGATGTTTAAATCCGGCTGCCTTTTCCTCTGCGGTCAGTGCGGCAGGTTCGGGACTCTTGATTTCACGCAGGTAGATATCGCGGTAAGCAACATAGGTGCCATGTGCCTGCAGTTCGATTTGTTCCTCACGGAAAAGCGGCAGGCCGCGATCCCAGTAGTTTTCCAGCGGTACTTTATCCACCACCAGTTTACCATTGAGATAAACGGTTACCATATCCCCTTCCATGATGATGCGGAACTGGTTCCAGTCGCCAATGGCGTTATCGGCCAGTACCAGGGGTTTGCTGGGGTTTTTCTGATTATTATAGAGACCACCGGATCCGACTTCGGCTCCTACATCCCTTCTGGCGGTATCCCAGATCTGAACCTGGGGCGTGCCGCGCAGATAGATACCGGCATCACCGTCTTTGGTGATTTTCCAGTCGACGAAGAGTTCGAAATCGCGGTATTTCTTCTCGGTGCAAAGGTTATCGCCTTCTCCGGTGAAGATCAGGAGGCCGTCCTTAACCACCCATCCCTTGCGCATTATTTCATCGGCCTTGGCCTGTTCGGCTGCGAGGGTAGCTGCGTCCATTTTAGCACGGGTGATGGGGTTGCCCACCAGTCCCTTCCAGCCGCTCAGATCCCTGCCATTGAAGAGGGGAACAAAATCGCCTTCTTTCGTAAGCGAAGACATATGCTTGCGAACGGCGGCCACCAGATAATCGGATTCGTTTCCGGATACGGTTTTGGTGGCTTTGTCGAGAATCTGCAGCACGGTGCTGCCGGTGATTTCGCTATTGCTCATCGCGATATTCATGGCGGCAGTGGCAGCAGCATTCTTCAACGCCGGATCATCCATGAAGCTGGCAGCATAGAGGAAGGCGGGATAGGTGCTCACCTTGCTGATTTCGTTCAGCAAGCTTGCCTGCTGATTTTTATCGGCTTTCGCGAAGACTTCGCGGATCATCAGGTATTTGTTCTCGGGAGTCTGGTTGCTGAGACGAACCTGTTGGATAAATGAGTTGATCAGAGCGCTGTTCAGTTCCCCTGACTGGCCGGCATTGATCAACTTGAAAACAGATGAAAGGGCTTCGCCGTTTTTCCATCCGCCGAGCGACTGGGCGATTTTCAGTTTGGAGGCGGCATTCGCGGAATTGAATCCGCCCAGTACTTCGTTCTGGAAGCTATCGCCACCGAGGGAAGCCATTACCCGGTAATAGTTCACCTGCTTATCGGCCGGCAGGCTGCGATATAGGTTCAACAGTTGTTTGGTTTGCAGGTCGGGGTTCTTAATGCCCTGGAGTGCGCTAACCACAATGTCCTGGCGGCTTTTGAGATCGGCATCGGAAACGCCGTTAGCCAGCAGGGGGAACAGGCTTTCGAGCTGATCCGGAATCACCATATTGGTGAGTGATTTGGCGGCCACTTCTTTC
>DATCJQ010000181.1:0-3658 GCA_036562745.1 Flavihumibacter sp. | reverse complement strand
TGGCTGGCGTATTTTTAAGATGACCAAGTCACCTGTATTTTTGTTGCATTAATAGACAAATAGTGTTCAGAAATTGTGCCAAAGGCCAAAAATGTGGAAAACCGGCTTCGATAAATCGGCTGGAAATGAGTTTTTTAACACAAAATCTTCTGTAATTCCTGAACCATTTTCCCAATCAGGAAATTCTCATAACCCAACTTCGTATTACTACTTAGAGTATTTGTAGCAAAATCGCCACGGATATTTACAAGGGAAAAGCGGTAAAAACCAAAGGTGGGGAAGAGTTGGGGAATCGGGTCAAAAAACGGGGAAAAATGGGGCGAAAATTGCGCCAGCAGACTATAATCCCATTGAATCGGTTGCGGTATATTTTCAGTAACTTCGCGTCTATTTCGAATATTCACCCATTCTAAGTTAGTAAGAATCAGCGAGTTATTTTATGGCAGTCAAGTATCGTGAGTATCAGCAACTGAATTTGCCATCGATCGAGAAAACCATTCTCGAGAAATGGTCCCGGCAGCAGGCTTTTGAAAAGAGTATATCGGTGCGGGAAGGAGCCCCTTCTTTCGTGTTTTACGAGGGGCCGCCCAGTGCAAATGGTATGCCCGGTATTCACCATGTGATCTCGCGTACGTTGAAGGACCTGGTATGTCGGTATAAAACCATGCAGGGGTTCCAGGTGAAGCGGAAAGGCGGATGGGATACCCATGGTTTGCCGGTCGAACTGGGAGTGGAAAAGGAGCTGGGTATCACCAAGGAAGATATTGGCAGGAAAATCAGCATCGAGGAATACAATCGTAAATGTCGCGAAGCCGTATTGCGGTTCAAGGATAAATGGGATGAATTGACGAATAAGATGGGTTACTGGGTGGATCTGCAGAAGCCCTATGTAACCTTCGAAAATGAATATATCGAAACCCTCTGGTGGCTGCTTAAAAGACTGTATGAAAAGGGATTGCTGTACAAGAGCGTAAGCATCCAGCCCTATTCTCCGGCTGCCGGAACCGGTTTGAGTTCGCACGAGCTGAACCAGCCCGGTACCTATAAGGATGTGAAGGATACCACCGTGGTGGCCATGTTCAAGGCGGTTAGCAATGATAAAACCGGCTTCCTTTTCGAGGCCATTCACCAGAAATCAGTGCCGGTAAGCGGCGGACAGCGAGTGGAAAATCCGGAGCTGTTTTTTATGGCCTGGACCACCACCCCCTGGACCCTCCCAAGCAACCTGGGGTTGACGGTAGGACCGAATATCGACTATGTGCTGGTACAAACCTATAATCCCTATACCCATCTGCCCGTATTTGTGGTATTGGCCAAGGCGCTGATCGGCAAATATTTCAAGGCAGAAGGCGAGAACGGTGATTTTGAAGGTTATACAGCAGAAACCAAATTATTGCCCTGGCGGATACTGGCCGAGTTTAAAGGCTCCGATTTGGAGGGTGCCCGTTACGAGCAACTGCTGCCCTATGAGGCGAACCGTCCCGAAATCGCGGGTGGTGATCCCTTTAGGGTTATTTGTGACGGATTTGTAACTACGGAAGACGGTACCGGTATCGTGCATACGGCCCCGGCTTTTGGTGCCGATGACTATAAGGTGGGCAAAAAATATGATATCGGCTTCCTGGCTATGGTGGATCGCGAAGGTAAGTTCGTAGACGGACTGGGTGAGTTCAGTGGTCGATACGTGAAGGATTATAAGGATGATCCGAACTATGTGGACGTGAATGTGGACATCAGCGTGAAGCTGAAAAAGGAAAACCGTGCTTTCAAGGTTGAGAAATACGAACACAGCTATCCGCATTGCTGGCGGACTGATAAACCGGTGCTTTATTATCCGCTGGATGCCTGGTTTATCCGCACCACGGCGGTGAAGGATCGGATGATTGAACTGAATAAAACCATCAACTGGAAACCCAGGGCTACCGGCGAGGGACGCTTTGGCAACTGGCTGGAGAATATGGTGGACTGGAACCTGAGCCGCTCGAGGTATTGGGGAACGCCGCTGCCGATCTGGCGTACGGCCGATGGTTCTGAAGAAAAATGTATTGGTTCCATTGCCGAACTGAATGCGGAGATCCGAAAAGCCAATGAGGTGCTGGGTGGGGATGTAAATAAATCCTATCTGCACGACGGAATTCTGGATCTGCACAAGCCCTATGTGGATGAAGTGGTGCTGGTAAGCTCCAAGGGTGAACCCATGCACCGGGAACCCGACTTGATTGATGTGTGGTTTGATAGTGGTGCTATGCCTTATGCCCAGTGGGGCCTGGATCAGTTGCGTCTGGAAGCCGGCGATGAGCGTCCGTTTAATGCGCCTTTCGACCAGAACTTCCCGGCAGACTTCATCGCGGAAGGTGTGGACCAGACCCGTGGATGGTTCTATACCCTGCATGCCCTGGGTGTGTTGCTGTACGACAGCGTGGCTTATAAGAATGTGGTATCCAATGGATTGGTGCTGGATAAGAACGGCAACAAGATGAGTAAGCGTTTGGGTAATGTGGTGGATCCCTTCCAAACCATTGAATCCTTTGGTGCCGATGCCACCCGCTGGTACCTGATCACCAATGCATCGCCCTGGGACAGCCTGAAATTTGACCTGGAGGGTATCCGCGAAGTTCAGCGGAAATTCTTCGGTACCTTATATAATACCTACCAGTTCTTCGCGCTTTATGCGAATGTGGATGGGTTTGCCTTCAAGGAGGCGCCGATTCCGATGGAAGAGCGTCCGGAAATTGACCGCTGGATTCTTTCGTCATTAAATACACTGGTGAAAAAAGTTACGGCAGCATTTGATGATTATGAGCCGACCCAGGCCGGCCGTCTGATAGAAGATTTTGTGGACGAGCACCTGAGTAACTGGTATGTGCGCTTATGCCGCCGTCGTTTCTGGAAAGGTGATTATTCAACGGATAAAATTGCGGCTTATCAGACCCTCTATGAGTGTCTGGAGACCATCGCCCGTCTGATGGCGCCGGTATCGCCCTTCTTTGCCGACTGGCTCTATTGCAACCTTAACGAGGTGACCGGTCGTCTGGATGGAGAATCTGTGCACCACGTATTGTATCCGAAACCGGATGAGGGCCGGATCGATCTGGCGCTGGAAGAGCGGATGCAACTGGCGCAGGATGCTTCCTCGCTGATCCTCGGATTGCGTAAAAAGGTGAATATCAAGGTGCGGCAGCCGCTGCAGAAGGTATTGATCCCGGTACTGAACCCGGCTATGAAGGAGCAATTGGAAAAGGTGGAGGATCTGATCAAGTCGGAAGTGAATGTGAAGGAAGTGCAGTATATCACGGAAACGGAAGGTTTTATCAAGAAGAAGATCACTCCGAATTTCAAGGTCCTGGGTAAGCGGCTAGGAGCCAAAATGAAGGCGGTGAGTGCGGCAATACTGGCCTTTGATCAGGAAGCGATTTCAAAGCTGGAAAAAGAAGGTTCATATTCTTTGGAAATTGATAGCGAACCCTTAATATTACAAATCCATGAGGTTGAAATAACCAGTGAGGATATACCGGGTTGGCTGGTAAGTTCCAAGGGAGCCCTGACGGTAGCCCTGGATGTTACGGTTACTCCGGAGCTGGAACAGGAGGGCAATGCCCGGGAACTGGTCAACAGGATCCAGAAAATCCGCAAGGATAATGGATACGAGCTCACTGAC
>DATCJQ010000167.1:0-7694 GCA_036562745.1 Flavihumibacter sp. | reverse complement strand
CCACTTCATGCTGACCATTGCCCAGGTTGGTAACCGACACCAGTTTTTTGGCCGCACCAATACCGGATGTTACACTGGTATTGTCAAAAGAACTAAAGGATATTACGTTATTGAAATTGGTTCTATCCCCCGTCATCATGTCCACTTTATTGTGTGAACACATTGCCGTGTATTTGGGATTGTTTGAAGCATTCCGTTTAAAGGAAGCGACCATTTGCCCTGCCACATAAGCCAGTCCAATCAGGTTCTGACGCGGATTGGGCAAGGGAATGGTATCGATATAAGTAGCCTGAATCGAATTCACACCGTAGTCGGTATAGTTCATCGTCATCAGCTTGTTGTCAAATGCGAAGTAAAACTGTCCGGCCGGTGTTATGGTGAAATCACCGTTTGCTGTATAAATTTTTACACCCGATGGCAGAGCCACATCCTGAATGGGCCCCAATACACCGGTGGTAAAATCTATTCGCTGTAAGGTGAGTCTAAAAGTTGCGGGACTGGTTGACTGGCTGATCATGTTAACCATCCATCCATAGCCTTCCTTGTCAAAAGCCACCGTCAGTTGTGCATTGTTGAATATTCTTAGGGGAGCAGGGTTGTTGGAGGGACAGGTGCCTACCGGCCAGCGCCACACATATGTATTACTACCAGACCAACGGAGGTAATATACCATATTATCCCTGGGATTGTAATCAACCAGTGCACCGGAGATATTGAAACCGGGTGTACCTAATTTGGGCTCGCATATAGCAACTTCCTCCAGCTTGTTCGTTGATTCGACAAACTCGAAGTGACCCAGCCGGCTATTGCCTGAAGCACAATTTGTTTGACCAATTCCAATCAGAACTGATCGGATGGCCGGGTCCTGGGCAAGGACATGGTTTAGGGAAATCAGCATGCATACTAAAAGCAGGCTGATTTTTTGGATACGGTTCATTTTTCAAGGGGTTGGACCTAACTATAACGCCAAAAACTGAATAATATTTTCGACGCTAAAATTAATAGGAATCCCTTACCAGGCAGGTAATCCGGCACTAAAGGAAAGCATCTATAAAACAGTGTCCTGATGCGTATTATTTCTTCAAAATCAGGGGACTACTAACAACGGCGATGAGAAATCTCCTATTATGGACACAGTAAAAATTCCCTACTTGCCTGTTTTAATATAGGATTGGAGGTTTTTTACGTATTCGGCGAAGGCTTTTTCTCCTTTTTCGGTGATCCGGCAGACGGTTTGGGGATAGTTTTCGCGGAACTGCTTCACCACCTCAATATAACCGGCATCTTTGAGTTTGTTGATCTGAACACTGAGGTTTCCGGCCGTGGCATTGGTTTTCTCACGAATCGATGTAAACTCCGATTCCCGCTCACTAATCAGAAGCGATACCACTGCCAGGCGAAGCGGCGTGTGCAATATGGGGTCCAGATCCTTAAACATGGCCAGTCTGTCTTATGGGTTTAGGCTGCTGAAAATTGGCTATAGCTTGTAAAACTACAAGTATAGCCAATCTCCGGCAAAGTGCTGCTTATTTACACTGCGACAAAAACCAGGCAGCTGCGGATTTACCCCAGGTCGGGTGCAGCTCCGATGCCGCCTTGAAACTGTCGAACATTTCAATTGATTTTTCCAGCAGGGGGGCAGCTGCTTTTTTCCCGCCACCAAACTCTTCGGGCGTGAAAAATTTATACTGACCCTCCAGGTAATAGGGACGCGGATTGGTGCTGTCGGCCTGCCGGGCTTTTTCCAGGTAATCGGAGGATGACTGTCCGTATAACATCCAACGGCTTTGCGGATCAACGCTTAATCGGGCCGTTGCAATCATGCTATGTATCACATAGGTTTCACTGTTACCCCCACCCGCAATCTGTTCGGCTGTTTTAATAAGGTTCTCCGCCTTCTCTGCCAGTTGGTCCGTCTTGGATTTGTCCTTCTCGGTAAGGGCAGCCATCACCTGGCAGTACGCTGCATAATAATAGGGCAGCCACTGGTCTTTCTCAGCCGTCGCGATCCGTTCAAATGAATTTGCCAGCGTAAGCATCTTGCCCTCCGGAACGGCTGATTCCAACTCGGCAATACGTTGCAACATGGCCTGCTTGTATTTATCTGACTGAGCAAACAGGCTGAAACTTCCTGTTATCAGCATCAAAAGGAATGCACTTCTTTTCATATTCTTTGATTTAAAGGTTACTGTTGATGATATCCTGGGTGCGATCCACGCCGATACTTATAAAACAGCCGAGGAAAAAGAACTGGTTGGCAGCGGGACGTACACCCAGTTTGTTGCGTCCATCGTAGGAATAGTTATAGTTGAAAATCTGTTTCTGATTCAGCACATTGGTTACTGAAAACACCCAAACCGTAAATGCTTTCGCCTTATCCTTTCCGATAGTGGGCAGATAATTCAGGCTCAACCCCATATTGTTATAAGGCATGGTTTTGCCCTGAGCACCCACGGTGTAAACCTCCCTGTTTGGGTCGTAGGCGAAATAATAATAGGGTCTTCCGGTTGCGAATGAATAGGATGCATTCACCTGCATTTTCCATTTGGTCATAAATTTCTTCACCACCAGCGATGCCGTATGATTGGCCGCGAAATTGGGTTGCAGCATACCCGGATAATTCAGGTAGTCTCTTTTGGTATCGAGATAGGAATAGGAAAACCAGTAGTCCACATTCTTCACCGTTTTTTTATCGCGCCAGAACAACTCGATTCCTTTCGCATAACCGCGACCGTTATTACTCATTTTCGGATGCGTTTTTACCAGGTCTTCGTACTCCTTGTAAAATGTTTCAAGCCGCAGGGTATAATCGCCGGTCATCAACTGGTAATTGGCTATATAGTGACTGGCTTTTGTAAACTGCAAAGAAGGGTTTATGATGAGCTGATTTCGTTCAGGTTTCTGGTAAAAGACGCCATAGGCGAGGGATGCCTGGCCCTTTAATCCCACTTTATAGGCCATGGAAAATCTTGGAGCCAGATTGGCCCGGTCCATCAGAGAGGACTGTTCTGCGCGCAGACCGATTTTGGCAGCCAGATCATTGGTGATATAAATATCCGCTTCCGTAAAGGCGGCTTTGAACTGATCCTGGGGTTTTGTATGTACGGAAAAGGTATCGCGATAGCGCAAATTGTCGCTGAAATAAAGCCACTCACCGCCGATTCGCCAGGCCGAGAGGCCGGTTCCCAGCGAGCGGTCAATCACGGTCTTCACCTGAAGCAGATCCGATTTCGATACCATATCAAAAGACTTGGTAACAAAAGGCGGTTCTTCTATCTGGGATGCTTTGTTATCAGGATCCTCCAACTGATTCTGTATATCATCCTTATTGGTGCTGTACGATGTTCCGATATATATTTTCCATTTTTTGCCCAATCTTTCCTTCCACGACAAATTCGCATATACATTATAGTTAGTCAGGCTGAAAGCATTCTTAAGCGCCGAAGAATCGATGTCTGGCTGCCTTAGTCCCAGTTCATTCTGCTGGAAGGTTGCGTAGAACTTGAGCATACCGGTTTTGGATGTTTTCACCCGGAAATTCGCATCTCCGTAATGAAAGGCCGGTACGCGGAAATAGTCGGGTCTTTGTTTGAACAGTTCGAAATAAGGTAACAGGTTTGTATAACCGTAATTCAATCCCCAGCTCGCATTTTTCTTTTCATTCAGATGCTGATAGCCCCCGCTCAGTCCCACGGTGGATATTCCAATACTGGCCGTTGTCTTTTCGGGCAGATCAATGGTTTCAAGAATCAGGGCGCCTGAGAGTGCCTGGCCGTATAAGGCGGAATACCCGCCCGAGCTGAATACGGTTCCCTTAAAAAGAAAGGGTGAAAACCGTCCTCGGGTGGCAATATCCGGGAGGGATGTGTAGAAAAAATTATTGACCAGGGTTCCATCGATAAATACCCGGGCTTCCTCGCCGGAACCACCACGCACAAAAAGTCCCTCCTTCTCCCCCACCTGTTGCGTGCCGGGCAGGGTCCGGATCGCGCCGGTAACATCTGCATTGGCGCTGGCTGTGGTAACAACATCCATGGCGCTGAGTACGGTAGTCCGTTTGGCATCGCTGGCTTCGAAACTTCCCGCTGTTACCACCACTGCTTTGAGTTCGTCCACCGCTTCGCGAAGTACCAGATCCAGCGTGATGGACTGATTGCCGATTTCGAGCGGCTGTTCCAGTTGTTTGAACCCGATGGCGCTGACCTGTATCAGCCAGGCCCCCTTTTCCGTGGTTTCAAATTCGAAATTTCCCAGGCTATCGCTGGTGGCGCCGTCGTAACTGTCCTTCAGGGCGATGCTGGCCCCCGGCACGGGCTTTCCTTTGGGCGTACGAACCTTCCCTTTGATCAGGGTCTGCGCATTCAGCGAGTTGACCATTGTGAAACAGAGAAAACTACAGATTAAAAGAAATTTCATACCACGAATATAAACTAGTTTATATTATAAACCAAATAAAAAAAATAGAGGCCCGACTAAGACTAGTCAGGCCTTGTTGATCGTACCCTTTAAAACTATACAGTCTTTATCGGAGCAGGCTGATGATCAGGCTCAGCCAGGCGATTGCCAGTACTCCTATTGTAATCCATTTATTTATTACCGAATTCGGTGTTTGACTTATCCGATATTCATCGGGTATTACGGAATTTGCTGAATGTTTCTGTTCCATGGGAAAGGTTTAGCTAATTAGTCCCACAGGCATTGGACAATGCGTATGTAATTCAGAGGATGGAATACCCGGCCTAAAGTTGTGAAGGCCGTATGGTCAGGATGGTAAATTTCTTTGTCTCAGACTGTACCAGGATTTTATAAGATCCTGCAGCGAGGTCACCAATCTCAACCAGTATTTGTGTGGGGGCTTTCTCCTCGATAATCCGGCGGCGCAGTTCCCCTTTATCGTTTTGGATATCGATAGTCACTTTTTTTCCAACCAGTTCTTCCGGGATGAATACCAGCAGATTGTTGGCGAGCTTCATATTCTTCAGGGAGAGCTCTTCGGTTGAATCTGCAACCGGTTCTTCCTTCTCGAACCAGGTCGGCACCGGAACTTCTTCCGCCTTATAGGAAGCGAAGCGGATATTCCCGTTCATTTGTCCGGCTGGCATTGCTTCCGTCATCAGCACTTCGTAAACCGATACACCTTCATAGGGACTCATCTTACTGTTTACCCCCATCTTCAGCGTGAAACCGCTTACTGACTGATTTGCAAACACCACGGGGTAATCACGTCCATCTTCTTCCGGGTCAACACCCCATTTATATTGTGCTCTGAAGGCTTCACCGCTTTTTGCAACCAGCAGATTGCGGCTATCCTGGCTGAGCATTACCATTCCATTTTTTCCGATGGCACACTCTGCAAAAGCCTGCGCATCTCCGAGTCCCTTTAATCCCGACAGCGATGCTGCCAGTGCAGGGAAAATATATTTGCCGTTGGGATTATCATTCCCGTCGTGCGGCACAAATTCGAAGCTGAAACTCACCGAAGCGGCACCTATTGTTTTCTGATGTTCGATCACCGGCTGGAAAGCGGCCGGCTTGCCCTGATCGTCCTGATCAATCTCCACGATTTCAACGCCGTCGGAAAGGGATTCAATCCGAACGATGCAATCGGTCAGGGGCTGTCCGTTCGAAGCCTGGATAACACCAGTAAATTTATAACCGGCTCCAACCTGTCCGGCTGTTCCTTCAACCAGCTGCGGCTGTTGGAATTTCAAAACGGTTTGTGCTTCTGCAACCGGTGCAGTCAGCATTCCACCAACTAAACCAATGATAGTGTATAAAGGGGTCAATGCTTTGCGCATTGAAGGGTACGACTTTTTCATGATCAACTATGGGTAGTTATACAATGCCCATAGGAAATGGATGAGAGAGAGGGATTCAGAAGAATTGGATCATGTCAGACGCAGGACAAAGATTGCATGCGATTTTCATATATGCAATACCCTGCGAGTAATTTTCGACGAATGGAACAATAAGGGCGATAACCCCCTGCGAAGCCTGCTGATATCAATAGTGCAGCCTCAAAAGATTCAGGCAGCTATCCATAAAAAAACCGCCCCGATAACGGAGCGGTTCTTATGATGAGAATAACGACTCAAATTAAGCTTTGTACTGTGCCGCGATGCCTTTTGCCAGCTCCACCATTTTGTTGATACCGTCTTCAGGCAGATTACCTTTTTTGAATTCAGCCAGCACATTCGGGAGCTTGGTTTCCATTTCATGCAGGAACTGCTCTTCGAATTCTTTCACGCGGTTAACAGGAACATCACGCAGCAGCCCCTGAGTACCCAGGTAGATGATAGCAACCTGCTTTTCAACCGGGAAGGGAGTGTACTGAGCCTGCTTCAGGATTTCCACGTTACGGGCACCCTTGTCCAGTACCAGTTTGGTAGCAGGATCCAGGTCGCCACCGAACTTGGAGAAGGCTTCCATCTCACGATACAGGGCCTGGTCCAGTTTCAGGGTACCAGCCACTTTTTTCATGGATTTGATCTGCGCGTTACCACCCACGCGGCTTACGGAGATACCCACGTTGATCGCCGGACGGATACCTGCGTTGAAGAGGTTACCTTCCAGGAAGATCTGTCCGTCGGTAATTGAGATTACGTTGGTCGGGATATAGGCCGACACGTCACCAGCCTGTGTTTCGATGATCGGAAGAGCGGTCAGCGAACCACCACCTTTTACCAGGTGCTTGATAGAATCGGGCAGGTCGTTCATATTGCGGGCCACATCATCTTTGTTGATGATTTTCGCAGCGCGCTCGAGCAAACGGCTGTGCAGATAGAATACGTCACCCGGATAAGCCTCACGACCAGGCGGACGACGCAGCAGCAGCGAAACTTCACGATAAGCCACCGCCTGTTTGGACAGATCATCATAGATGATCAGCGCCGGACGGCCGGTATCACGGAAGTACTCCCCAATGGCTGCACCGGCGAAGGGAGCGTAGAATTGTTGCGGAGCGGGGTCAGAAGCAGAAGCTGCTACGATGGTAGTGTATTGCATAGCCCCGTTTTCCTCCAGGGTTTTCATTACACCGGCGATGGTAGAAGCTTTTTGTCCGATCGCAACATAAATACAGTAAACAGGCTTACCTGCCTCGAAAAATTCTTTTTGGTTGATGATGGTATCAACAGCGATGGCTGTTTTACCGGTTTGACGGTCACCAATGATCAACTCACGCTGACCACGACCGATGGGAATCATGGCGTCGATGGCCTTGATACCGGTTTGCAGCGGTTCTTTTACCGGCTCACGGAAAATTACACCAGGAGCTTTACGTTCCAGGGGCATTTCATAGAGATCACCGGTGATGGGGCCTTTACCGTCGATAGCCTCACCCAGTGTATTGATTACCCGGCCTACCAGACCCTCTCCCACTTTGATGGAAGCGATCTTTCCGGTTCTTTTTACTTTATCACCTTCCTTGATTTCAGAAGACTCACCCATCAATACCACACCCACGTTGTCTTCTTCCAGGTTAAGGGCAATTGCTTTTACTCCGTTGGCAAATTCAACCAGCTCCCCTGCGCGCACGTTGCTCAGTCCGTACACGCGGGCGATACCGTCACCCACCTGCAAAACGGTACCCACTTCTTCCAGATCGGCAGAAGTGTTGAAGTTGCTCAGCTGCTGGCGCAGTATCGCTGAAATTTCATCTGGTTTAATGTCTACCATATAGCTTTATTTAGACG
>DATCJQ010000161.1:0-3017 GCA_036562745.1 Flavihumibacter sp. | reverse complement strand
GCACTTCTTTTTCATCCGTACCAAAAGGCGAACCGGTGGCCTATCTGAACAGCCTTCTGAACCTGGCATTTGGCATCAACATGGGGAATTTTTCTGAAAAGCATAAAGTAGCTGCCGGTTCCGACTGGTCGGTGATGGTGGAGGCAAAGAAGCCAAATTAGCGTTCAGGATTCCTCAGAAACAGCGACCGGATTTCCGGGCCACATTTAAAACACGGTCACATGCCAGGCCCGTTCAAAAATTTCGCCGTTGCCCAGGCGAATAATCCCTTCCTTGTTTTCCAGCTGCTGATCGTGATCGATATGATCGGCAATTCCGCACCAGGGTTCCAGGCAAACAAAGGGCGCATTGGGAGCCGCCCAGATTCCGAAATAGGGAAAATCCTGAAAACGGAACCGCAATCCATGCTCGTGCTTAACGCAACGTAGCTGGATTTCCGTATCAGGAATATGTTTCAGCACAATCGCATCGTTCTTAAAAAGCTCAGGCGACAGTGGCAGACGTCCCTTTTCCAGTTGAATCACCGATGTTTCATGGCCGATTTGTCCGCGATCGAGTTGGTGGCGTAATAACTCGGTGGATTTATCAAACTGCAGATAATAATCTTCGTATTGGGTTGTTACACCCGGAATCCGCATCGGAACGGCAAATGCCGGATGCGCGCCGATGGAAAACAGCAATTCCTCCTCCACGGAATTGGTAACCATATAAGTGCAGGAAATCAGGTTTTCAAGCAGTGTATACCGAATCACCAGTTGGAATCCGAAGGGATAATTTTCGCGGGTGGAGGCATCATCCACCAACAGGAAACTGGCCGAAACATCGGTCTGATCAATCAGTTCGAACACGCGCTCGCGCGCAAAACCATGACGGGGCAAAGAATACCTATGGCCCTGGTAGAAATAGGTGTTTTCCTTCAACGCACCCACGATCGGGAACAGGACGGGAGAATACTTTCCCCAATATGCAGGATCTCCGCTCCACATATACTGAATGCCGGTATTGAGATCTTCCAGTTCCTGCAGTTCGGCACCGATGGGCTCGATTGCTGCTTTCAATCGTTCGTTGTGTAGAATGATGGCCATTGTTCAAACAGATTAGTTCGCTGCTTTAACAAACTTAGCCAAAAGCCCAATGCCTCCAAAACATTATAAGATTCCAAATGCCTTGGCAAAACGTTTCAGATCGGCCATATCGGTAGCCGAAAGCGGTTCATTACCAAGGTATTTTGTTCGCAGAAAAACCACCCGCTTATGATCAGGATTCTTTTCGAGAATAGCGTCGATCAGCCTGCCGGCTTCCGGATCGCGCTCAAATACCGGTTTATCGGAAGGATCCGGCAGACTGGATTTCAGGCGCGTTGGCATTCTCGCAATCAGTGCCTCGAGCGTGGCGAGCTTGCCGGAGGCCAACCCCTCTATTTTGGAAGCTTTACCGTATAAGCCCTGCAACTGTTTCTTGCTCAAACTGCCCCACTGCAGGTACTGCTTATACAAACTGATCACAAACGAAGATACCGGATAGGCCAGGATGCACTCTTCCAGTATCTCGTTTACAATATCAATCTCCGGGCGCTTTTTCTCCATTGTTTACATATTCCGGCGGTACTGTCCCCCTACTTCATATAAAGCGCGGGTGATTTGTCCCAGTGAACAATATTTTACCGTTTCCATCAGTTCCGCGAAAAGGTTTCCATTCTCAACTGCTACTTCCTTCAGTCGTTTCAAAGCCGGTCCCGCCGCTTCTTCATTCCTTTTCCAGAAAGCCTTCAGCTGATGGATCTGCTGTTCCTTTTCTTCTTTGGTGCTTCGGATTACTTCTCCGGGAATGGTGGTGGGCGATCCTTTTTTATTCAGAAAACTGTTTACACCGATAATCGGCAATTCACCGGTATGCTTCAGTGTTTCGTAATGCAGACTTTCTTCCTGGATCTTGTTTCGCTGATACATGCGCTCCATGGCTCCCAGCACCCCTCCACGGTCGGAAATACGATCGAATTCCATCAGCACCGCTTCTTCCACCAGGTCGGTCAGCTCTTCGATAATAAAAGATCCCTGAATAAAATTTTCAGTCTTGGCCGACCCCAGTTCACGATTAATAATTAGCTGGATGGCCATCGCGCGGCGCACACTTTCCTCCGTAGGAGTCGTAATGGCTTCATCATAGGCATTTGTGTGCAGGGAGTTACAGTTATCGTAAATCGCATACAGCGCCTGCAGGGTGGTTCTGATATCGTTGAAGTCAATTTCCTGCGCGTGCAGTGATCTGCCTGAAGTTTGAATATGATATTTCAGTTTCTGGCTGCGATCATTGCCCTTGTATTTTTCTTTCATAGCCTTGGCCCAGATACGACGCGCCACCCGACCGATCACACTGTATTCCGGATCCATGCCATTGCTGAAGAAGAAACTGAGATTGGGAGCAAAATCATCGATATGCATACCGCGGCTCAGGTAATATTCAACGTAAGTAAATCCGTTGGCCAGGGTAAAAGCAAGTTGCGTAATCGGATTGGCGCCGGCCTCCGCGATATGGTATCCGCTTATACTTACGCTGTAAAAATTCCGAACCTTATTGTTGATAAAATATTCCTGCACATCCCCCATCAGTTTAAGCGCAAACTCGGTGGAAAAGATACAGGTGTTCTGCGCCTGATCCTCCTTGAGAATATCCGCCTGAACGGTTCCCCGCACCTGGCTAAGAGCCTCTGCTTTTAACTGGTGATAGATCTCCGCAGGCAGCACTTCGTCAGCACTCAGCCCCAACAACGCAAGTCCCAGCCCGTTATGTCCGTCGGGTAGTCTTTCCGGCGATGAGGGGTTATAATAAATCGGCTTCTGTAAACGCGCATATTTTTTCTGCAACACCGGCTCTATCCATTTCTCCGCACCACCATTGGACATAATCCATTTTTCGGCCGCCTGATCAATCGCCGCGTTCATGAAAAAAGCAAGTATCACCGGTGCGGGTCCGTTGATGGTCATACTCACCGATGTCATCGGATCGCAGAGATCAAA
>DATCJQ010000146.1:0-6679 GCA_036562745.1 Flavihumibacter sp. | reverse complement strand
CTACAAGCGTTATCAATGGGAGCAGTATGAGCAGCGCTACGACGAACTCAAAGCCCGGCAAAAACGCGAGTCACGGGAAGAAAATAAGGCGCAGGACGAAACGGAGTCTCAGGGAAAAACTGAGTCTTAGGCAGAAATTGTTTCCCATCCTTCTCCCTTCCCCCGTCCTCCTTCTCCTTTCCCCCTTCTCCCTTCTCCCTTCTCCCTTCTCCCTTCCCCCTTCATGCAACATATCCTCCGTTTTACTGGTCTATAAGGGTGTCAATTAATTATATTCGCGCAAAACAATGTAAATGGTGAAAAGAATTATTGTGCTATGTTCGGCTCTGGTACTCGCTTTTGGAAGCTGGCAATGTAGTAAATCAAGTGATGACAAAGGCTGTTCCGTTGTTCCACCCTCTGAAGAAGAAGCTGAAATTCTGAAGTATGTTCAGGATCACCAAATGAATGCTGTGAAAGATGAAAACTCTGGTGTTTACTATGAAATCATCGATCCCGGAACCGGCGGAACGCCCAACCTGAACTCACAGATTTTTATAAAATATGAGGGACGTCTGTTGAATGGTAACATCTTTGACGAGCAAAGCGATCCCAGTCGTACGGGCTGGCAACTGCGCACACTGATTCCCGGCTGGCAGGTGGTAATTCCCAAAATTCGCAAGGGCGGTAAAGTGAAAATGATAATCCCCTCTGCACTGGCTTACGGATGCCGTGCCAATGGTAATATTCCGGCGAATTCCATTCTCTATTTCTATGTTGAACTGAACGAATTCTATTAAGCTTCCCGTTAAAACGTAATTTCGGGGCAAAATCAAGAGTTTGCCATACGAAGCGATTTCAGTATTTGATATTTTCAAAATAGGCGTGGGCCCCTCCAGCTCCCATACATTGGGACCCTGGCGGGCAGCCCTCGCTTTTCTTTATACCATACAGGAAAGGGCGGGATTGGACCAGGTAAGCGATCTGGTGGTGGATCTCTATGGTTCACTGGCCAAGACCGGTAAGGGACACGGCACGGATATCGCCATCCTGATGGGCTTGCTGGGCGAAGATCCCGTGAGCTGCGCGGTGGAATCTATTTCGCAGAAAGTGGAGCATATCCGAACCACCCATCAGCTTGCGCTGAGCGGTCGTCATCCGATACAGTTTGATCCGTCCAGGCAATTGATTTTTCATTTCAATGAATTTCTGCCTTATCATCCCAATGCCGTAACGTTTCATGCGGCCTTTCAAAACGGCGAAACCATTTCTGCCACCTACTATTCCATTGGCGGCGGATTTATAACTCAGGAAGGGCAGGAGAGCCGGAGCACCGAAACCGTTCAGCTCCCTTTCCCGATCGACAAGGCCGAAGACCTCCTGCACTGGTGCCGGAAAACCGGTCTGGCCATTCATGAAATTGTGGGGGAAAATGAAACGGCATGGCGCCCCGAGGAGGAAACCAAGGCGGGGTTGCAGCGCATCTGGACCGTGATGCAGGAATGTATCTATCGTGGCTGTCATACGGATGGCATGCTGCCAGGCGGTTTATCTGTAAAACGTCGGGCTGCCGCGCTTAATAAAAAACTTCTCGGCGGCAGAGCCTATAATGGCTATGATGAATGGGTGGAAGCCATTCGCGCCGGGGGCAGCGATTTTCAATACATCCTCGACTGGGTATCCTGTTTCGCGTTAGCGGTGAATGAAGAGAACGCATCCTTTGGTCGGGTGGTTACCGCGCCCACCAATGGTGCAGCGGGCGTTATTCCGGCTGTATTGCATTATTTCTTTGTGTTCCGCAAGGCCACGGTGGAACAGGTGCATCAGTTCATGCTCACGGCCGCAGAGATCGGAAGCATCTTCAAGAAAGGATCCACCATCTCCGCAGCAATGGGTGGATGCCAAGCGGAAATCGGAGTATCATCGGCCATGGCGGCAGCGGGATTAACCGAAGCCAGTGGCGGAACCCAGCGGCAGGCGATGATGGCAGCAGAAATTGCCATGGAACATCATTTGGGACTGACCTGTGATCCCATTGGCGGACTGGTGCAGGTGCCCTGTATCGAACGCAATACGATGGGGGCGATCAAAGCCATTACGGCATCGCAACTGGCGCTTCAAAGCGCACCCGATTTTGCCAAGGTATCACTGGATGCCGTGGTCAAAACCATGTGGGATACCGCCCAGGATATGAACAGCAAATACAAGGAAACAGCCGATGGCGGCCTGGCCATCAACATACCGCTTAGTTTACCGGAGTGCTAGGCTGCGCTGAACAATTAATATCAGGGACTTTCAATGTTATGCTTTCTCGATTTCCTCCACGGGGGCTTCAGAATAATCGCGGATCACATTGTAAAGCGTGTCGCGCTCCACGGGTTTACGACGGGCCTGCTTAATCAGTCGCACCAGCTCGGTGGTGGTCATGGTGGGCGTCTGCTCCTCTGATCCTGCCATGGAATAAATCTTGGTAGTATCATCGATGGTGCCGTCGATATCATTCACCCCGAAAGAAAGCGTGAGCTGGGCATTGTTTCTTCCCAGCATGGGCCAGTAAGCTTTCAGGTGCGGGAAATTATCCATGTAGATACGCGCAATGGCATACATCCGCATGTCTTCCACAATCGTGCTTTCACGCACATGACTCATGGCATTGTCCTTATTGCGGAATTTCAGGGGTATAAACGTGTTGAATCCACCGGTTTCATCCTGCAGACGACGGAGTTTCTCCATATGATCGATGCGGTGATGATAGCCTTCGATATGGCCGTACAACATGGTGGCATTGCTGTGCATGCCGAGTTCATGCGCAATGCGATGAATTTCGAGCCAGCCTTCGCCATCCACCTTGTCCTCACAGATCTGCTTACGGATTTCGGGTGCAAAGATTTCCGCACCACCACCGGGTAGGGATTCGAGTCCGGCTTCTTTCAGGAACTGCATGCCCTCGCGGCGACTCATCTTCGCTTTGCGGAACATATAATCCAGCTCCACCGGCGTAAATCCTTTCACGTGCAGATCGGGACGATGGGCTTTAATCTTTTTGAGCAGATCGGCGAAGAAATGCAGGGTCAGTTTGGGGTGAACCCCGCCCACGATATGCACTTCGGTAACGGGCTGTCCATCGTATTTCTTAACGATATCCAGCATTTGTTCGGCCGTCAGTTCCCAGCCTTCCTCGCGATGGGCATAGAGGCGGGAATAGGAGCAGAAATTGCAGCTGAACACACAGATATTAGTGGGTTCAATATGGAAATTGCGGTTGAAATAGGTGATATCCCCGTGTTTTTGCTCCCGGATATGGTTGGCCAGCGCTCCGAGCCAGGGAAGCTTTCCGCGTTCAAATAATGCGATCCCCTCTTCTTCACTGATACGGCTCCCCGAAAAAATCTTTTCTCCGATGGATCTCAAAACCGGGTCAGATTGAGCGGCATTGAGTTGTTCAAAAGCTTCCTTGGTCATTCTACTCGATTGGGATTTGAAATTTGGCAAATTTACGAATCAGGATGGATTGTGGGTGGGTAAAGATTGTATAAAAACGTCTATCTTGCTGACTTCAAAACACACACTCGAATGGATCGTTTCCAGGGCCTGATAGGAATAGTACTGATTCTAGGAATAGCCTACCTGTTCTCCAACAATAAGAAGAAAATCAACTTTCGCGTAGTGGGCAGCGGTATTGCCCTTCAGTTACTGATTGCCGTGCTGGTATTGAAAGTGCCGGCCGTGACCAGCTTTTTCCAGATGCTGGGCAAGGGGATGGAAAAGATAGAGATCTTCGCGCGTAAGGGCGCTTCCTTCGTTTATGGGGGTATTGCCACCTATCAGCCCGACGGCACCATCGGTAACTATGTGGGTAGCGGATTCGTGTTCGCCTTTAACGTAACGGCCACCATTATCCTCGTTTGCGCCCTGGTGGCAGTATTCTACCACTACGGAATTATGCAACGTATTGTGGCAGTGATCGCCAAGGCGATGAACTTCATCATGCGGGTGAGCGGCGCCGAAGCCCTGAGTAATGTGGCATCGGCATTTGTGGGACAGGTGGAAGCGCAGGTAATGATCCGTCCGTATTTGCAAACCATGACCCGCAGTGAGCTGCTGGCCAGTATGAGTGGAAGTCTGGCCTGTATCGCGGGCGGTATCCTGGTGGTGTATGCGAATATGGGGGCGCAGGCGGGACTGGACCTGGCGCCCAAGCTGATCATGGCCAGTTTGATGGCAGCCCCCGGCGCGCTCGTGATCTCCAAAATCGTGTTCCCCGAAACGGAAGAGAGCCAAACCATGGGCCGTGTGAAACTGGAAGTGAAAAGCCATTATACCAACGTGGTGGATGCGATTTCCCATGGGGCAGGAGACGGCTTCAAAATCGCGATGAACGTAATCGCCATGCTG
Organism: Flavihumibacter sp.; assembly: GCA_036562745.1. GTDB lineage: Bacteria > Bacteroidota > Bacteroidia > Chitinophagales > Chitinophagaceae > Flavihumibacter. Next base: position 2,305 of record DATCJQ010000146.1, on the reverse strand, counting down.
ATCGGTTTCATTGCCGTAATCGCCTGTATCGACTGGATCCTGATCAAGGTGGGACATATTTTCAATCCCGATTTCGAACTCAGCCTCAACTATATTTTCGGAAAAATCTTCTATCCCTTTGCCTGGGCGATGGGGGTTCCCACCACGGATGTGGACAGTGTGGCCACCCTGCTGGGACAAAAGCTCACCATCAACGAATTTGTGGCTTTCCAGAACCTGACCAATCATTCCGTACCGGTGGTGTCTGAAAAAGGCTTGCTGATTGTAAGTATCGCCATCTGCGGTTTTGCCAATTTCAGCTCCGTGGGGATGCAGATCGGTGGTATCGGGGAGATTGCACCCGGCCGGCGCAGTGATCTCGCCCGATTGGGCTTAAAAGCCCTGCTCTGCGGTACGCTGGCATCCTATCTGAGTGCTACCATCGCGGGTATTCTAATCTAAATACCGAAATCGCTTCCAAATAAAACGGCCACCCCAAAAGGTGGCCGAATCTGTTATTGCTTACTGAACGTTGAACGTTTCTAAGCCTTGTCGTTTTAAGCGATTGTTGCCTTAAGTTTTGTGCTCCCTAAGTAATCCCTAAGTGTTGTATCCTTAAATTTTGTATCCTCAGGTACTGGATTCTTAAGCTTTATTGTCCTTAGCAGCGCTTAGAGATGCGCTTCGATTTTCTTAACGAAGTTCGCCTTGGGCTGAGCACCTACCAGCTTGTCAACAACCTGACCATTCTTAACGAAGAGAATAGCCGGGATGGAAGTGATTCCATAATTGATAGAGAGCTGCGGGTTATTGTCAACATTCACTTTTCCAATTTTCACTCTGCCATCATATTCTTTGGAAAGTTCTTCGATAACCGGACCGATAGCGCGACAGGGACCGCACCATTCTGCCCAAAAGTCGATAACGCTTAATTTGTCGGAATCCAACACCTCAGTCTGGAAATTGGAATCAGTGAATTCTAATGCCATGATTATTGATTTTAGATTTGTTTTGTTCTTTTATTAAACACAAAAATAGTTCCGTTGGTTGAATGGGGCTGTTATGACATTCCCAATTGTTAAGTTCTGTTAATTCGTGTCAATTTTGACTTCCAGTTCGGGCCGCGACTGGAGCCAACCCGCCAATTCGTCATTCATTTCGAGTCCCTGTCCCAGGCTGTACAAACTGGTTATCCGTTGGGTCTTCGTGTCCATCAAATTGATTCTCAGTTGGGTAGAGCCTCCTTTATAGCGGGCTATATTTCCCTCCAGGAATTCAATCATTTCTTCCGTGATATGCCGCGGTTCCACGTAAACGGTCACCTGTTTGGTCAGCGATTGTTTGATCGATTCCAGCAGGCTGATTTTTTCCACCTTGAACTCATATTTGTCGGAATTGAATCGGGAGCGGAAAGAGCCCACCACGAAAAGGTTTTTGCCCTTTACAAGGTAATCTTTGAACCGCATATAGTCATCGCCCCAGAGCATGATTTCCACCTTGCCGGTATAATCTTCCAGGGTGAGGGCACCAAAGCTTCGTCCGGTGCGGGTCTGGCGATGCTGTCCGTCGAGCACCAGTCCGGCCAGGCGATATTGTCTTCCGCTGGCCTGCAGGGTGCTGCTTTCCATCACTTCGAGAAATTCCGACAGCGGTGTGATACCGTAGTGTTTCATCTCGAAGCGGAAATTGTCGAGCGGGTGGCCGCTCATGAAGATTCCGGTTACTTCCTTCTCCTTTTCAAGGCGATCGGTCAGCGACCAGGGATCGCAGGGCGGTATTTTGGGTACGGGTATATCCAGCACGGCCGGCAGATCGCCGAAGAGGGTATTGGTATTGCCCTGCGATTGCGCCTGGTAGATATTGCCGTATTTGATGATTTTTTCGAGTCCGGTAGTGGTATCGCCTGCCGGGATATGGAAATACTGTGCGCGGTGCAGTTCGGGGAAACAGTCGAAAGCACCGGCATAAGCCAGACTTTCCAATGTCTTTTTGTTGACCGCACGCTGGTTGATCCGCTTGATCATATCGAAGATCGACTGGAAGGGACCATTGGCCTCGCGCTCGGAGATAATGCTGTCTACCGCGGCTTCGCCCACACCCTTGAGTCCGCCCAAACCGAATCGAATGGCGCCGCCCTTGTTAACGGCAAATCCCTTTTTCGATTCGTTGATATCCGGACCCAGCACTTCCAGTCCCATTCGTTTACACTCTTCCATGAAGAAGGTGATCTTTTCAATGCTGCCGGCGTTGTTCAGTACCGCGGCCATGTATTCAGAGGGATAGTGCGCTTTCAGGTAGGCAGTCTGATAGGCCACAAAGGCGTAAC
>DATCJQ010000145.1:0-2983 GCA_036562745.1 Flavihumibacter sp. | reverse complement strand
GTTCTTATCCACTGCCAGCACCGATCTGGCACCGAGGTCGCGGGCAACCCGCATCACGGCCACTACGTTCTCCACCGGAACATTTTTATCGGCATTGATCACCACCGATGGCTGATCGGTTTCCTTCGCCAGGATGGGCTGCAGTCTTGTTTTCAGTTCCTCCAGACTCACTTTGGATGTACCAACATAAAACTGGTTATTGGCATCGATGGATACCACCACCGTTTGTTTGGCCTTGGTATCGCTCTTGGCCTTGGGCTGTGAAAGCTTGATCACGTTCGGATTGGCCAGGGTGGACACAATCAAAAAGAAGAGCAGCAGAATGAACAAAATATCATTCAAAGCGCCGGTATGTACTTCGGCATGGCCGCGTAAACGTCGTCTTAAATTCATGCTCTTTATCTGGTTGGTTCCTGAAGTGTATCAATAAAATCGGAACTGGCTACTTCCATCCGGTTAACGGTTTTGTCAACCTGCGCAGTGAGGAAGCTATGTCCCACATAGGAAAGCAGACCGATAATCAAACCGGTGGCGGAAGTAATCATTTTCACATAAATACCGCTGGCGATGGTGCTCAGGGTGTATTCACCGGTGGATGAAATTCCGTAGAACAACTGAACCATCCCAACAATCGTACCCAGAAATCCGAACATGGGGGCAATACCTGCCACCAGCGACAATACGGAAAGGTTGCGTTCCAGTTTATACATTTCCAGGCGGCCCACATTTTCCATACTTTTTTCGATGGCATCGATGGGTTTGCCAATGCGCTGCAACCCCTTGTCGATGATCCGGGCCACGGGGTTATTCGTGTTCTTTGAGAGAGAACGGGCTGCCGCCACATTTCCGCTCAGGATATGATCCTTGATGATGCTCATGAAATTCTCATCGATCTTGCTGGCCTTCTTGATGGCGATATAACGCTCAAAGAAGAAGTAAATGGCGATTACCAGCAGGAGGAAAAGAGGAATCATGAGCGGCCCGCCCTGGAAGAGCAGGTTGATCATGTTGAGATCTTTGTTTTCATTTACGGTTGCCTGTGCAGTATCGGCCAGTTGCCGGGCTGTATCTGCGATCTGAAGGAGGAACAAATTCATCTGCTTGATTTATTCTATTAGTCGGGTGTGAAAATAAGTCTATTATTTGCTAAGGAATTCTAAAGATTCAAACCCAGGCTCATCAGGAACCAATCTGTTTCACCATCATACCCTGAATTTGCTTCATGGTCTTTTCCATTCCTTCGGCACTGCCATCCAGGAAAATAACATTTCCTTTACCATATTCTGCGAAGTTCTTCACCGCTTCGGTCCACATGCTGAACAGAATCACATTGGTATCGAGATTGGCCTGACGCATACGATCCGCCGCCTCGCTCATACCCTTGGCCACTTCTTCGCGGAACAAAGCTACACCCTGTCCGCGTAAACGCGCTGCTTCTCTTTCGGCTTCTGCCGCAATTTTGATGGCATTCCCCTCCGCCTCGGCACTTTTGGTTTTGGTGATCAGCAATGCCTGTCCCTCATTTTCCGCCGCAGCCTTGAGGTTATGCGATGCCACCACCCGGCTCATTGAATCCATAATCACCTGGTCAAATGTGATATCATTGATCTGAAGGTCGAGCAGGTGATACCCCCAGTCTTCCAGCAGCTGATCGATCTGCTCCTTCACATATTCCACGATTTCCTTGCGCAATGCCAGAATTTCGGCCTGGCGCTTGGTGGCCACAAAGGAACGAATGGTTCCCTCGATGGTGCGGCTCAGAGCCTGCATCAGGTCGCGATCGCTGATAAACTTAAAGGCCACTTTTTTAATCGTTTCCTCGTTTTCATTCTGCACTGCATACAGAAGCATGCTTTTGAAATACACATTGGCCTGGTCAGCCGTTACCGCCTGGAATTCCAGTTCCACCGAGCGGTTCTGAATCGATACTCTTTTCGATATCTGTTCAAAAAAAGGAATGATGAAATTGAGACCGGGATGCAATACCCGACGGTATTTGCCGAACATGGTTACCACCCCTACGGTTCCCTGGTTGATGGTTTTAACACCGGCAAGCAGAATCAGTACCAGGATAACAATCCACCAGCTTGAGCCAAGAAAATCTAACATATCTTGAGTTTTGAGGTTAAATTAATGTATTCTCAGGAGTTCTCTCAGGCATTCTTCTCCCAAAGCTGCACCAGCTCCACCAGCACGCGCACCGATTTTTCCATATCCTGCACGCTCACATACTCGTGTTTGCTGTGCAATGCCATTTCGCCCGTGAACAGGTTGGGACAGGGCAATCCCATAAAAGACAGTCGCGCCCCATCGGTGCCACCGCGAATCGGGAAACGACGCGGACTAATTCCGCAGTTCTCCATTGCCTGCGCGGCCAGCTCTATAATGCGGGGATGATCTTTCAGCACATCCTTCATATTCCGATACTGCTCCTTCACTTCATAGCTGCTGCGCGAACCCGGATAACGAAGTACAATCTCGTCCGCCAGGTGCTGCAGGAGGTATTCATGCTGCCCGAGCTGACCCGTATCAAAATCGCGGATAATAAATTCCACCTGCGCCAGTTCGGCCGTTCCGCTGATACGCACGGGATGAATAAATCCTTCCCGGCCCTCCGTGGTTTCGGGTGCCAGCTTCTCTTTGGGAAGCGCTGCCAGGAATTCACCGGCCAGCTTAAGGGCATTGACCATTTTACCCTTGGCCGATCCGGGATGCGCCGCGATTCCCTGGAACCAGATCGTCATGGCATCGGCAGAAAAATTCTCCTCCTCCAGGGCACCCAGTTCGCCGGCATCCAGTGTATAGGCCACCTGCGCACCGAGTTTTTCCAGATCCACCTTATCCACCCCCCGGCCGATCTCCTCATCGGGTGTAAACAGGATCTTAATCGTTCCATGCGGAACAGACGGGTTTTTCACCAGCCATTCCGCCAGATTCATAATGATGGCCACCCCCGCTTTATCATCCGCCCCCAACAAAGTGG
>DATCJQ010000405.1:0-2762 GCA_036562745.1 Flavihumibacter sp. | reverse complement strand
TTATATTTAAATAGATCAATTTCCATCCTATGATCCAACGATGGTGAAGCCGATGGTGAACAAGTTTAGTGAACATTAAATTGAAGTGAATTGACAGAAAAAATCATCAACCTGGAAACCGTTAACCCAATCGAGTTTTTCGGCGTCAACAATGGCAAGCTGGATATCCTGAAAAAGAAATTTCCTCTCCTGAAAATATTATCCCGTGGTACACAGATCAAGCTGAGCGGTGCCCCCGAGCAGGTTGATACAGCCAAAGAAAAAATAGATCTCATTGTGCAATACCTGGAAAGGAACGGACATATGAGTGAAAATTATTTCGAACAGATTTTGGGGGGAGACGATGCGGAAACCGTTGACCATTTTATTGACAAGAACCCCAATGATATCCTGGTTTTTGGTCCGAACGGCAAAACCGTGCGGGCGCGGACGGCCAACCAGAAACGGATGGTGGCTGCCGCCGACAAGAACGATATTCTCTTTGCCATTGGTCCGGCTGGTACCGGTAAAACCTATACTGCGGTAGCCCTGGCCGTACGGGCATTGAAAAACAAAATTGTCAAGAAGATCATTCTGACGCGTCCCGCGGTGGAAGCCGGCGAAAGCCTGGGTTTTTTGCCGGGTGATCTGAAGGAGAAAATCGACCCTTACTTACGCCCATTATACGATGCGTTGGACGATATGATTCCCGCCGACAAGCTGGGGTATTATATGAGCAACCGCACGATTGAAATTGCCCCCCTGGCTTATATGCGGGGTAGAACACTGGACAATGCCTTTATCATTCTCGACGAAGCGCAGAACGCCACCGATCTTCAGCTCAAGATGTTCCTGACCCGGATCGGGGCCAACGCCAAAGCTATTATCACCGGCGACATGACCCAGGTGGATCTTCCGAAAAATCAGAAGAGCGGTCTGGAAAAAGCGGTGCGGATACTGAAGAATGTGGACGGCATATCCCATATCGCACTGGATGAGGAAGATGTGGTACGTCACCGGCTCGTGAAAGCCATTATCAAGGCCTATGACCGGGAAAAAGAACGGGAACAAAACCTCCCCTCCTGATTCAGCAATGATGTAAATGGATTTTTTCTAGGGTAATCCCGGATAATCGGATATCTGAAAAAGGCGTTTGGTTTAAAACCTGACGCCTTTTCTTTATGTTTGCACCTATGAAAAAACCATTCCTATTCATCCTCCTGCTTGCCGGACTGGGCTTTCTGACCGGTTGCGGGGACGATTCCAGACTGGTACCTGCCGAAGATGCACAGGATGCAGGGCGTGAATTTATCAGGGCTTCCCTCGACGGAAATATGCGGAAAGCCGAGTTTTACCTGCTGAAGGATTCCACCAACCTGATGTTGTTTGAACAGTGGAAAACCAGCTTCTACAATAAGCTGTCCACCGAGGAAAGAGTGGCTTTCAAAAACGCCAATATTCTGCCGGTGAAGATTGAAACCGAGAATGATTCAACCGTTTATTATTCCTTTTCCAATACCTATAAGAACAAAGACACCACGACCGTAAAAATTGTACGGGTGAACGGAATCTGGCAGATCGATTTTAAAGAACTGTATTGATCCGCGCATTGCTGCCATACCAACTGAAACAAGCAAATTGAAAACAATGTTGACAGTATCACATCCCTGGCATGGGATCTCTTCGGGCGAACAGGCCCCCCGCGTAGTAACCGCTGTAATTGAAATTCCCCAAGGCTCAAGAGCCAAATACGAGATCGATAAGGAGAGCGGATTATTGAAACTGGACCGGATCATTTATTCCTCCTTCTACTATCCCTGTAACTATGGATTCATTCCCAGAACCTATGGCGATGACAAGGATCCGCTGGATATTCTGGTGATTACCAGTCAGCCCGTTCAGGCCCTCTGTCTGATGGATGCCAAGGTAATCGGGGTGATGCGTATGATCGACAGCGGCGATGCAGATGATAAAATCATCGCGGTAGCGGCGAATGATCCCAGCGTTAACTATTACAATAATATCGAGGAACTGCCCAAACACTTCTTCGACGAACTGCGCCACTTCTTTGAAGAGTACAAAACCCTCGAGAACAAATCCGTGGTGGTGAACGAGTTCCAGGATAAGGCCACTGCCCTGAAAATTATTCAGGAAGGCATGAATTTTTACAAGGAAACTTTCAAATAATCAGCAATGGGTGCACCTGAATGGCTTCTCATCATTGGTATCGGGCTGCTGGCAGGTGTGCTAAGCGGACTGGTAGGCATCGGCGGCGGAATCGTGCTGGTGCCTGCCCTTGTCTATTTTCTTCGTTATACCCAACACCAGGCCCAGGGTACATCACTGGGTGTGCTGATGTTGCCCGTGGTTTTTCTCGGGTTCTGGCAATATTATAAATACGGACAGGCCAATGGCAATCCGATAGATCTGAAAGTGGTGGGACTACTCGCCATTGGATTTATTGCCGGTGGATTGCTGGGCGGCAAACTGGCCACCCGCATTGATGGCGAGCTGATGAAAAAGATTTTCGCAGTGGTATTGCTTTATACGGCTGTTAAGTTGTTGTATTGGGACCAGGCCATCATTCGCTGGTTCAAATCCATCTTCAATTAGACGACCATCCCATGCCTATAAGCCGACCTTAGCCGGCCTTAAAAAAAGCGCTTAATCACGCGGAGGCGGTGGGTTCTTTTTTTCTGATCGCGGCTCATGATTCCCTCGTGATCGATATCATCAATCCTAACTTTTCCTGATGCGTGAATGATCTCATGATCGTTTAACAG
>DATCJQ010000139.1:0-4500 GCA_036562745.1 Flavihumibacter sp. | reverse complement strand
GGGCTGTCCGGTTTTTTCAATGGCATCGGCGCCCATCAATCCATATTGGTAATGGAAATGATGTTGGTAATGTTCCGCCACTGCGTTCAGCACGTGAATTGCCTGACCAACCACTTCGGGACCAATCCCGTCACCTTTTATTACAGCGATCTTCTTTTGCATGGTATCTGCGCTTATCCTGCCTTTGATTAAACAGCCATTGAATGTGCCCTGGCCAGTTCCTGCAGGTCTTCGTCGCTAACTTCTTTTTTGGTATCGGCGATTTCCAGGAAACGGGCATAGAGTTCATCGATATCGTTGCGGTTGAACTGATGTCCGAGTTTCTGGAAACGATAGGCCAGCGCACTCCGGCCGCTGCGGGCAGTGAGTACAATTTTGGAACTGTCGGCGCCCACTTCTTCGGGAGCTATGATTTCGTAGGTAGTTGTGTCTTTCAGGAAGCCATCCTGGTGAATGCCCGATGAATGGGAGAAGGCATTGGCACCTACAATGGCTTTATTGGGTTGAACCGGCATGCGCATGGTATCGGCTACCTTTCGGCTGATGGGGTTCAGTTTGGTGGCGTTGATATCGGTATGGAAGCCCAGGCTGCCGTGTTGCTTGATGATCATCACCACTTCTTCCAGGGCTGTGTTACCGGCTCTCTCACCCAGTCCGTTGATGGTGCACTCGATCTGACGTGCACCGGCGATGACCCCGGCAATGGAATTGGCCGTGGCCAGTCCCAGATCGTTATGACAATGGCAGCTCAGCACGGCTTTGTCCACGTTGGGAACATTATTGATCAGGTAAGCAATCTTCTCGCCATATTGATGCGGAAGGCAATAACCTGTGGTATCGGGGATGTTTACGGTAGTTGCACCCGCGGCAATCACGGCTTCCACCACGCGGGCCAGGTAATCGTTATCGGTTCTTCCCGCATCTTCGGCATAGAACTCCACATCGTCGGTGAAGTTGCGGGCCCATTTCACGGCCTGGATGGCCCGTTGCAGGATCTCCTCTCGGTTAGAATTGAATTTGGCTCTGATATGATAGTCGGATGTTCCTATTCCGGTATGAATCCGTTTGCGGGCAGCGGGTTTCAGTGCCTCGGCTGCTACCTCAATGTCCTTCTGAACGGCGCGACTCAGCCCACAAACCACTGATCTTTTTAGCAAGCTGGCAATCTCATGAACAGCGTCAAAGTCCCCGGGCGATGAAATGGGGAAGCCGGCTTCGAGGATGTCAACCCCCAATGCTTCCAGTTCCAGCGCCAACTCGATCTTTTCCTTTTTATTGAGTTTGCAACCCGGAACCTGCTCTCCGTCGCGGAGTGTTGTGTCGAAAATGAAGATTTTTTGATCCATATGTGGTGTGTGTTTAAGTAAATGCAGGCGGCATATTCTGGTTTTGCTTGCTGATTTTCCTAAATATGTCGACCTGCTAGCCGAAAGTACCGATACACCCGCGCGGGAAGAAATCAAAATGCCTCGTATATTACAGCGGTTAATGGCCCCGAAATCGGCTGAAACGCCCGATAGGTAAGGATTTTTAATTTGAAAAATTACGATGCCCAACAGATCCATAGATCCCCTGTTTCAACTGATCAAGACGCTGGAGAAGTCCGAAAAGAGGAACTTTAAACTCTATGTGACCCGCAATACCTCATCGGAAAATCTCAAGGTGATTGAACTGTTCGATGCCCTGGATAAACTTTCCGAATACGACGAAGCGGCCCTGCTGAAAAAGACCCCCGGCATCAAAAAGCAGCAGCTCAGCAACCTGAAAGCCCATCTGTACCGCTCCATTTTGTCGAGCCTGCTGCTGATTAAGGATGAACAAAACGTTGATATTCAACTACATGAGCAGATGGGTTATGCCCGTTTGCTGTATAATAAGGGGCTCTATCACCAGAGTTTGAAAGTGCTGGACAGGCTCAAGGATATGGCTCGCCAGTACGATCAGAGCAGTTTTCTGGTACAGGCCCTGTTTTTCGAGAAAAAGATCGAAGCCCTGCATATCACGCGCAGCAGCGAGTACCGGGCCAAAAGCCTGGTAACCGAATCAGAAGAGGTGCTGAACCGGCTCAAGGCTATCAATGCGGTATCCAACCTGTCGCTCCTGCTGTACGACTGGTATATCCGCAACGGACATGCCCGCAATAAGCAGGATGAGGAGGAGCTGAAAGCCTTTTTCGAACAGCATATGCCCAAACGGATCAGCAGCTACTGCGGATTTTACGAAGAGCTCTACGTGAACCAGAGTTATTGCTGGTACGCTTTTATCCGCCAGGACTACCTGATGTATTACCGGTATACCAGCAAATGGGTGGAGCTGTTCCAGCGCTATCCCGATATGATCAAGGTGGAAACCCTTCAGTGCATCAAGGGGTGGCATAACCTGCTGAGCGCGCATTTCGATCTGAAGAATGAAGAAGGCTTTACCCGCGCGTTGAAACAGTTTGAGGAATTGGAACAATCCGACCTGGTGCAGAAAAACGACAATAACCGGATCCAGGCCTTCGTTTACCTGCAGCAGGGAAAGATCAACCAGTATTTTATGACCGGGCGGTTTTCAGAGGGACTCAGCATCGTGCCCTATCTGGAGGAAAAGCTGGAGGAATACAAGCTGCAGCTCGACCGTCACCGGATCCTGGTTTTTTACTATAAGATTGCCTGCCTCTATTTCGGCAGTGGCGATAACGAAAAGGCCATCGATTATCTGCAGAAAATCATCAACTGGCGGGTGGATTTGCGCACCGATCTGCAATGTTATGCCCGGTTGCTGCACCTGATTGCGCATTACGAACTGGGTAATTTCAACCTGCTCGAATACCTGGTGAAATCGGTGTATCGTTTCATGGCCAAGATGGGAAGTCTGAGTGTGGTGGAAGAGGAAATGTTCAGTTTCCTCAGGAAATCCATGCAGTTTGCCCCGGGCGATGAAGAGCCGGCATTCCGGCAATTGCTTGAGCGGATCAAACCCTATGAGAATGATCCCCGCGAAACCCGCACCTTCTCCTACCTGGATGTGATATCCTGGCTCGAAAGCAAGATCGAAGGCATTCCCGTGCAGGATGTGATCCGTCGCAAATATCTAGCCAGTAAACGGAAGAAGTAATCGAATATGCATGCCTGTTAGTATATTCCCGGACCAAAACCAACTGAATTATGCAGACCAAAAAGATGACAGGCATTATAGGCAGACTGGCTTTGTTTATAATGGTAGTATGTCCGTTTACCGCACTCGCCCAATCGGGAGCAGTGAATATTGTATTCATCGGAAACAGTATTACGGAAGGCACGGCCCTGGCCAATTATTCCACCGATGCTCCGCCTGTAAAGGCTGTGGAATGGCTGAAAGAAAATATGCCGGGTTATGAAATCAACTTCAGCAATCAGGGAGTCAGTGGAGCCACGACGGTGGATTTTCTGCCGGCCACAGAGCGACTCATGAAAAGGGTGGAAGAAGCGGCGGACCGGTTTGCACAAGAGGGATCTGCGCAACTGCTATTCACGGTATCACTGGGAACCAATGATAGTGCGATAGAGGGACCGAACGGATCGCCCGTATCCACGGCGGATTACAGAAAGAACATTAAAGCGATAACCGATCATTTACTTGCGCGTTATCCCGGATGCATAATCATCTTCCAGCATCCGATCTGGTACAGCCCCAATACGCATAATGGCACGCCTTATCTGGCGGAAGGACAGGCAAGACTTCAGACTTATTTCAAAGAGTTGGATCTGCATGTCAGGGATTATCGGAGCAGTTACCCCAATCAAATCTTTACCGGATACACTGATGGATTTAAATACTTCAGCAAGCATCCTGAATTGTTTGTGAGGGAGGAGGGGCGTACCGGGGTATTCCAGCTCCATCCCAATGAGCAGGGATCCAAAGAACTGGGCATTTTCTGGGCCAGGTCCATACAGAAAGTGTTGAAGAAAACAGCGCGCAGGTAGTCCCGGCAAATCTGCCGTATTTTGTTTGCTAAGCAGACGAACTGCCATCGCAGAACCAGGGTGGCCACTCTTTGGAAGCGGGGGTTAAACTTCTGATTTCAGCCGTGCATATTTCAGTTCACCATCCTCCAGCCAGAATTCCCAGAAAGGGTTCATGAAATCGGTGGTTTCGTGAATCCAGCGGCCACCGTCGAGCGGCGCGATCAGTCCCTTTATAAAATCCTTGATTTCCGTTTTGCGCTGCAGAAACGCGGTTTTCCGACCCTCGAGGGCAAGCAGTTCATCGTGCACCAGTTTGATGGCGAGGATTTCCGAATCGGTATAGGTTTTGTCGGATTTCCGCAGCATCAGCTGGTGGTAGCGGGCTTTTACCGTCTTGATTTCCTTATCGAGGCTTCCGGCCAGGCGATCCTGTTCGAACAGTTCCTGCACCAGCGATTTGAGATCGGTTACGGAGGCCGCAGCGGGAGCAGCAGAAGCAGCAGCTGGAGCGGCAGCAGCAGCTGGAGCGGCAGAAGCGGCAGAAGCAGCTGGAGCGGCAGAAGCGGCAGCA
>DATCJQ010000133.1:0-2637 GCA_036562745.1 Flavihumibacter sp. | reverse complement strand
GCCCTGGTTTTTGCCTTTTTTACCGATCAGATCCTCAATCGGGATTGGTTCATAGCCCAGGTATTTGGCGCTGAGCTGGTCCATGCTCCGCTTGCCCTCCGGCTCAATGACATAGTGCGCCAGCATGGTGTCGAAGAGGTTGCCCGCCAGTTCGATGCCGTACCATTTCAGCACCAGGAGATCGTATTTGATGTTTTGGCCGATCCAGGTTTTACTGGGATCCTGGAACAATGGGTTGATCTGGTTGAGGATGGTGCGGGTCCTGGCCTGGTCAGCGGGACAGGGGATATAATACCCTGTATGTGGCTTAAAAGAAAAGGAGAGTCCCACCAGCTCAGCATTGTTCGCATCAATATTGGTGGTTTCGGTATCGAAGCAGATTTCCGGCTGTTCGGCCAGCAGTTTCACGAGCGCAGCGATGGCGTCTTCACCCTCCACTAACTGGTAATCATGGGGGGTATTTTGAATGTTTTTGTCCACAATTTGACCGGAATTCTCTGTTTCCGGCGAATTTTCGCTGCTGGCGACCAGTCCTCCGCCATTATTTGGCGTAGCTATGGGGTTACCAAAGAGGTCGGTCTGAACACCCACCGGTGCCCGCCCCGGAGTATTGATTTCCTCACCCAAAACCCGTTTGGCGAGGGTTTTGAATTCCAGCTCAGTGAATATTTCGCGCAGTGCGTCTTTGTTCCAGTCTTTAAGCCGGAAGTCCTCTTCGTGAAATTCCACCGGTACATTGGTAATGATGGTGGCCAGCTTTTTGGAGAGGATGGCTGAATCACGTCCCTTCCGTACTTTTTCTCCCAGAGCGCCTTTGATGGATTCGGCATTGGCCAGGATATTTTCGAGGCTTCCGTATTCTGCCAGGAGTTTGGCTGCGGTTTTTTCTCCCACGCCGGGTATACCGGGAATATTGTCCACGGCATCTCCCATGAGGCCGAGTATATCAATTACCCGATCAACGGACTTGATATTCCATTTGGCACAAACCTCTTCCGGGCCCAGGATTTCCACATCGCCACCCTGGTACCCGGGTTTGTAGATCTTGATCTTATCAGTTACAAGCTGCCCATAGTCTTTATCGGGCGTTACCATAAATACATCATAGCCTGCCGCGGCGGCTTGCCTGGATAGGGTGCCCACCACGTCATCGGCTTCGTAGCCATCCAGTTCCACTACCGGAATGTTGAAACCGCGAATGATGCGTTTGATATCGGGAATCGCCAGCAGCAGGTCCTCCGGAGCTTCCTGGCGGTTAGCCTTATATTCGGTAAAATCGGTATGTCGTTCTGTAGGTGCCTGAGTATCAAAGCATACGGCCATATGACTGGGCTGTCGGTTGTTGATCAGCTCAAGCAATGCGTTGGTGAAACCAAACTGCGCGTTGGTATTCTTACCCTCTGTAGTGATGCGGGGGCTGCGAATCAATGCATAATAGGCGCGAAAGATCAATGCCATCGCATCGAGCAGAAATAAACGTTTGTCCATGTGACAAAGATAAGGGCGGGCTTGACTGAAGCCTTCGATTGGGTGAAATCACCTTTTATTTATTTGGCCACACCATATTATATATATATGTAGCGGCGCGATAACTATAGGTGCCCGGCTGGTTGCTATATATAATATAATATAAGTGAAGTTGGCTAATTATGGTTGCGTGGCGCCAGTCGGTCAGAGCCTTAGCAAACTGACCCGCTGAAGTAAATCGGGAAGCTGAATGGGTATACAGTTGATGGCCTTGAGTTCCGAAATTGTTTCGGGTAATACGGGGTTGGGGAAACCCGGATTATTTCCGAGAAGAATAAAATTTTTTCTGGTCGATAAATCAGATAAAGAATTTCTTAATCCACGTGGCAAATGGGTGAAGGGTTCCACCGGAATGAAAATAGCGACCACTGCAATCCGGTTTGCGTTAGAAAACTTGCCCGGTTTACTGATTACCAGTTGTGCTTCCGCTGCATGTTGTGTACGATAATAATGAAGTTTATATCGGGCGGGTAAAACTTTGGCCACTTCTTCAGTTACATAGGCTTCCCAGGAATCGGGTTGTCGGGCAGAATTGCTTAAAACCTTAAGCGTTTGAATTCCTCGCAGGTAATGCAATAACCCGGTATCTCGGAAATATATTTTTGGTGATCTGATCAGACGTTTACCCGCGCCGGGTTCAAAGGATGGCAATAGGCGAATGGCCATGGATGCTTCCAGATATTGAACATAACGCAAAGCGGTCGGACCGGTTACTCCCATGGCTCTTGCAATTAACTGGCTGTTCAAAACCGTACCATTTAATTCTGCCATCAATTCGAGACAGCGTTCAATTTTTTCGGGCTTTAGTTGGTGATCGAAAATCAGCGAAGTATCAAAATTGGAAATTTCTTGAATCAGCCGATCGGCACGATTGCCTAAAACACGATGTGAGGGTGCCGTCAAAAATCCCGGAAAACCACCTTTGAGCCAATGCTGCCACATGGAAACTGATTTGATCCTGGTGGCAAAATTCAACGATGCCGGGAAAATTTCACGGACGACCGATTTCTTAGAATTCCGGAAAAAATGATTTACAGACTCAAACTTGAAATCGACCGTGAAAATAAACTTGGGATGCTTTTTTGATTTTGAAATCAAAAATTGAATGTC
>DATCJQ010000131.1:0-3449 GCA_036562745.1 Flavihumibacter sp. | reverse complement strand
GTCCACCGCCATCGATCTGGGCTGTCAGCGAAACACGGGGATTTTTCCGACGCACATACAAGGCCCCCACGCCTTTGGGACCATAAATCTTATGAGCCGATAGGCAAAGCAGATCGATATCGTCTTCCAGCACATTCACGGGGATCTTACCAACTGCCTGGGTGGCATCGCAGAAGAAAAGCGCGCCGTGTTTTTTGGCAATGGAACCGATTTCCCGTACAGGCATCAACACACCGGTTTCGTTGTTGGCGTACATGATCGCAATGAGGATGGTGTCGGGCCGGATAGCTGCCTCCAGCCCGGAAAGATCGATGCGGCCATGAGCATCCACCGGCAGCCAGGTGATTTCGGCTCCCTTTTTCTCAAGGTGCAGACAGGTATCGATCACGGCCTTGTGTTCGGTATGACAGGTGATTATATGTTTTCCCTTCCCAGCATATTTTTCCGCCACACCCTTAATAGCCAGGTTCACGGCCTCGGTGGCCCCCGAGGTAAACACGATTTCAGTGGGATGCGCGCCTATGAGTTGGGCCACCCGCTCGCGGGCAAGCTCCACCGCTTCGGAAGCCATCCACCCGAAAGAATGGGTTCGACTGGCGGCATTGCCAAAGCGAGTGGTGAAATAGGGCATCATCTCCTCCAGCACCCGGGGGTCCACGGGCGTGGTGGCGTTGTTATCGAGGTAGACTGGAATGTCGAAAGGGAGGCTCATCTTGCTAAAACACAAATGTAAACTGATTCGTTCAGTTGCGGTGTCCCCTATATTTGGGCTTAGAAAGCACCCAACATGCAAAAAATTGAACATATCGGGATTGCGGTGAAGGACCTGAACCAGTCCATCCCGGTATATGAAGCCCTGCTGAATACGCCCTGCTATAAGACGGAGGAAGTGAGTTCCGAAAAAGTGAAGACGGCTTTTTTCGCCATAGGAGAAAATAAGATCGAGTTACTGGAAAGCACCGACCCCGAGGGCGTGATCGCCAAATACATCGCAAAAAAGGGGGAAGGGATACATCATATCGCTTATGCTGTGGAGGATATCAGGGCAGAAATGAAGCGCCTGGCCGAAGCGGGATTCGAACTGCTGAACACCGAACCCAAACGGGGAGCCGACAATAAACTGGTTTGCTTTCTTCACCCGAAGGGAACCAACGGGGTGCTGGTAGAATTGTGCCAGGAAATTCGGGACTAGTTCAGAATCGGTCGGAACGATCGATTCGACTCCGGAAACTTCGATTTGCCGATAGTGGATCAGGCTAATTCGTAATTACCCCTCCGCCTGTGTGCCGGGTTCCTTGTTCAGACCGAGTTTTTCCACAGCTGCCTGGGCAGCCACCTGGCTGGCGTCTTTTTTATTGTAGGCCTTCCCCTGAGCGAGCAGCTGTCCGTCTACAATGGCGCCGATGGTAAACAAACGCCGGCCGCCTTCGAATTTCTCCTCCAGGGTTTCAAATTCGAGGGTCTTGCCGTTTTTGTTGGCCCAGCCGTAAAGTTTGTTTTTGTGATTGATTTCGAGATTTTCAAGATCATCCATGAACATGTAGGGAAGGATGATCCGCTCGAGCACCCAGGTGCGGGTCCGCTTGAATCCCTTATCGAGATAAACAGCCCCCACCACAGCCTCGAGCGTATTACCAAAAATCTGACTAACTTTCAACGAATTGTCAAATTTGTTGAAGTAGACGATTTTCTTCAGTCCCATTTTGATGGCCACCTCGTTCAGGGTAACCCGGTTCACCATTTTCGAGCGCATTTCCGTCAGAAACCCTTCCTCGCGGTAGGGGTATTTTTTGAACAGGAAATCCGCCACGATACTGCTGAGAATAGCATCTCCCAGGTATTCGAGCCGCTCGTTATTATCGGCAGACGAATCCTTCACCGACCGGTGCGTCAGCGCAGTTTTGTAGAGGTCTGTATTTCCGGGCGTGAAACCGAGAACGTTTTTTAACTGTTTTTTGAACTCAGTTGTTTCGGGTGACGACCCTTTCAGAATGCTATCGAATAAACCCACAGATTTCGTTTAGTTACCGTTGTCAATTTAAGCGATTGACGGCAGACTTACGAAATTAACCTTCAAATTTCTTTACAATAACGCAGGCATTGTGTCCTCCGAAGCCGAAGGTATTGCTCAATGCCGCACGTACCGGGCGTTGCTGCGCCTTGTTAAAGGTGAAGTTCAGCCTGGGATCCAGTTCAGGATCATCGGTAAAGTGGTTAATGGTTGGCGGAACGATATCATGCACTACAGCCTGGATGGCCGCGATGGCCTCGATCACTCCTGCCGCACCCAGACAGTGTCCGGTCATGGATTTGGTAGCAGAGATATTCAGCTTATAGGCGTGCTCACCGAACACGTTCATGATCGCTTTCACCTCGGCCACATCACCCAGCGGCGTGGAGGTACCGTGCGTGTTGATATAATCGATATCGCCCGGTTGCATTCCCGCATCCGACAGTGCAGCCAGCATTACATTCTGGGCACCCAGTCCCTCGGGATGAGGAGCGGTGATATGATGTGCGTCGGCAGTTGCACCGCCACCGGCAATTTCGCAGTAGATTTTCGCTCCCCTGGCTTTGGCATGTTCCAGTTCCTCGAGGATCAGGATACCTGCAGCTTCCCCCATCACAAATCCGTCGCGGTCTTTATCGTAGGGACGGCTGGCTGTTTGCGGATCGTCGTTGCGTTCGCTCATGGCTTTCATGGCGTTGAATCCGCCCACACCGGCTTCGCTGATCACGGCTTCGGAACCACCGCTTACAATAATATCGGCTTTACCCAAACGGATCAGGTTAACCGCTTCAATGATGGCATTGGTACTGGAGGCACAGGCACTTACCACGGCAAAATTCGGCCCACGCAGATTATGCCGCATGGAGATTTGTCCGGCTGCTATGTCCAAAATCATTTTGGGAATGAAGAAGGGATTGAATCGCGGGGTGCCATCGCCCTTGGCGAAATCCATTACTTCGTTCTGGAAGGTTATCAACCCGCCGATACCGCTTCCGAAAACCACACCGGTACGATCGGGATTCACATTCTCCCGGTTCAGACCTGCATCGGCCATTGCTTCATCGGAAACAACGAGGGCAAATTGCGTGAAACGGTCAATTTTTCGGGCTTCTTTCTTATCTAAAAACTGGGTCGGATCAAAGTTCTTAACCTCACAGGCAAACTTTGTTTTGAATTTGGATGCATCAAACAAAGTAATGGGTGCTGCACCGGGTGTTCCCTTGACCAGGCCATCCCAATATTCCTGAAGGGTGTTCCCGATTGGGGTCAGCGCTCCCATGCCAGTGACTACAACTCTTTTAAGTTCCATGTAGATTGCCGGATTTTAAAAGTGAATAATCCGCCTTCTTAGCGGAAATGCTTTAGAGAGGCGGATTAAATATTGCCTGTAACGGGGTTTCCGTTTACTTAGCGTGCTCTTCTAAATAAGCAACAGCCT
>DATCJQ010000126.1:0-3297 GCA_036562745.1 Flavihumibacter sp. | reverse complement strand
TTACAATTCCGGTTGCCAGTGCGGTCAATATTTTGTTTGTGTTTGTCATAATGATGGGTTTCTTGGTGAGGCAATTTTGTTTCCTCTTAAAGTTACCAAATACAATGCCACCGGAACTATGTGGCGAACTCTTTTATTTTTGTAGGAAGGGCTTTAACAGAATCTTTTATTCGCGGCCTGCTGTACTGGTAAATTGTCTAAATTACCCTAAGCATGGATATGTCGACACCACCCAGAGGATTCACGAAAAACAATCAGGTACAACTGGTGCGTGGGGGCAAGGCGTATTTCGAACAACTGATCCAACTGATAGACAGTGCCACCGTTTCCCTGCACTTACAGGTTTATATCATCGATCCCGATGAAACCGGCCGGCTCGTGATGGAGCATCTCTGTCTGGCTGCCGAGCGGGGCGTGAAGGTCTATTTTCTGGCCGATGGATATGCCTCGCGGCAACTCGGCAAAAAGCATATCCGCGCCATTCGCGAGCGGGGTGTTCATTTCCGCTGGTTCGAGCCTTTATTGCGATCCAAATACTTTTATTTCGGAAGAAGACTGCATCAGAAAGTTTGCGTGGCCGATGGAATCTGCGCGCTGGTAGGCGGACTCAATATCAGCAACCGTTACAACGATTTGCCCGGTCAATCGGCCTGGCTCGACTGGGCCGTACTGGTGGAGGGCGAGGCGGCCGAGCGACTCTATCAGGTTTGTCTGGAACTCTGGAATAAATCGGGCTGGGGACAAACCAAGCCACTGCGTTTCCGTTTGCCCGCAACGAGGAGAAAATATCCCGACAGCCAATGCCTGGTTCGGGTCAGAAGGCAGGACTGGGTGCGTTTCCGGACCGAGATATCCACCAGTTATCTGCGTGCCTTGCAGGGATCCAAAAAGGAAGTGTATATGCTGTCGAGTTATTTTTTGCCCGGACGGCAGATGCGCAAAGCCATCGCCAATGCCGTGAAACGCGGAGTGGAAGTGCATGTGATCGCTGCCGGTAAGTCGGATGTGAATATGGCCAAAGCCGCGGAACGGTATCTCTACCGATGGTTGTTGAAAAATAATGTTCGGTTATACGAGTACCAGTCGAATATCCTGCACGGTAAAATCAGTTGTGCCGATGAGTACTGGTCCACCGTCGGTTCCTTCAATATCAATTTTATCAGCGCCTACGCCAGCATCGAGCTCAATCTCGAAGTGCTGGATGCTGAATTTGCGAAGGAGGTCAAGAATCATTTCCTCAAGATCATACATGATGAGTCGATCCCCATTCATGAGGTGGAAACGCAGCGCCGCTATAACTGGTTCACACGGATCTGGCAGAAATTCTGCTATACCACCATCCGGTTGATTTTCTTTCTGTTTACCTTCTACTACAAGCAGCGGAAATAAAACTTCCTCGTCCCCCTCGTCCCCCTTGTCCCCCTTGTCCCCTTTGTCCCCCTCGTCTCCCTCGTCCCCTTCGCTCAGAACAACTCCTTAAACAGTATATAGACCGCCATCACCAGCACCAGCCAGCCGAAGGCGGTACGCAAACGGGAGCCGGGGATGCGTCGGCCGATGCGGTTACCGGCGAAGATGCCGAGCACGGCGAGGGTGGTTACGGAAAGGAGGAGCGGCCATTGGATGGTGGTATGCCCCAGATCGCCGGTGAAACCGATCATGGATTTGATGCCGATAATCAGGAGGGAAGTACCAATCGCTTTTTGCATGGGCAGGCGACTCAGCAATACCAGGGCGGGGATGATCAGGAAGCCGCCACCGGCGCCCACGAGTCCGGTTAGCATCCCCACCACCATGCCTTCCACCAGGATCAGCGGATAATTATAGGAGGGTTGGGTGTTTTCTCCATGCCCGCTCATGGGTTTGCGCATCATGGAGATGGCGGCCACCACCATCAGGGTGGCAAAAAGCAGCATGAGCAGGGTGGGCTTGGTGAGGGTGAAACTGCTGATCCGGAGAATATTATGCGGTATGGCAGGCAAAATCCATTTGCGGGTGAGGAAAACCGCCAGAATGGAAGGGAGTCCGAAGATCACTGCGGTTTTGAGATCGATATCGCCCTGGCGATACTTGGGGATGGCACCCACCAGACTCGTGACCCCCACCACAAACAAGGAATAGGCCGTGGCAGTAACGGGATCAACCCCCAGCAGATAAACCAGCACCGGCACCGTGAGGATGGAACCGCCCCCGCCGATCAATCCGAGCGAGATGCCAATAAAGACCGCTGCCAGAAAACCTATCCATTCCATGCAATCTGTTTTTGCAAAGCTGGTGAAACCCATCAAGAGGAAATGTGATAAGAATCACCAAAGGCAAAAAGAAGGTATTTTTGTGAAAAGCTGCAAAACGGATGGGAATACTTAGACAATTAGCTGAATACCTCTATATCAAAAAAAGGGATCCCAAGGCCCCGCACACCAAGTGGATTGGCTACATGCATGGCATTAACCGCCTTTCCCTCCTCATGTTTATTGCTGCCCTGATCTTTCTGTTTGTCAAGCTGGTGATACTGCGCAAGTAGTTCTTCCCCGGGCTCCCTATATTTGTTTTATGAAGTATTATATCATCGCGGGAGAGGCGAGTGGCGATTTGCACGGCAGTAATCTGATCAAAGAATTGCAGAAAAAAGATCCCTCGGCAGCAATCCGTTGCTGGGGCGGCGACCTGATGAAGGCAACCGGTGCCACCCTGGTGAAGCATTATTCCGAGCTCGCTTTCATGGGATTCGTGGAAGTGGTGGCCAACCTGCGTACCATACTTCGTAATCTGGATTTTTGCAAGCAGGATATTCAGGCCTTTCAGCCCGATCTGATCATTTTTATCGATTATCCCGGTTTCAATCTGCGCATAGCGAAATGGGCCAAACAGTGTGGCTTCCGCACGGTTTATTATATATCGCCTCAGGTATGGGCCTGGAAGGAAAATCGCGTGAAAACCATCCGCGCTTCGGTGGATAAAATGCTGGTGATTCTTCCCTTCGAACTTGATTTTTATAAGAAATGGAATTATCCCGTTACCTATGTGGGCCACCCGCTGGTGGAGGTAATCGATCGATTCAAGGAAGAAAACTCTTCCATTCAGCGCAATCCCAAACTGATTGCCTTACTGCCCGGCAGCCGTAAACAGGAGATCCTGAAAAAATTGCCCGTGATGCTGGCCACCACCAAAGATTTTCCCGATTATTCCTTCGTGGTGGCCAAGGCACCGGGAGTAAGCGATGATTTTTACAGCCCCCTGCTGGCCGATTATCCCAATGTGTCCACCACTTCCAACGCTACCTATGCGGTATTAATG
>DATCJQ010000124.1:0-3984 GCA_036562745.1 Flavihumibacter sp. | reverse complement strand
CAAAACCACATCAGCTACTACCACGATAAAATCCACCATACCACACGTGAAACACCCAACACCCGATATGAAAATTCCATGCGAAATGCAGCCTGATTTATAACTTAAACAGCAGTCCGATTGGTCTCAATATTGGGGAGTGTTATACATTGCCACCTAACCTTGCATCTCAAAGCATGAACCTGCCTTTATATCACGCATTGCAAACGTTCCTTAGATTATTTTAAATCAAAAATTATGAAGCTATCAATAATAGGGTTATTAATTTTTCTTTCGTGCAATGCACCCAAGAAAATTATAGATACAAAGAATTTAGCTATTACACTCACAAAGACGGAATGCGGTAGTTATGAAGTGAAGAATAACGAGGTATTGATTGGCTATGTGGTTAAGCCATTTTATGTTGAAGTAGATAAGAAAGAGGACTACATTCTTCAATTTGAGAAATTAATAAAAACTAACTACTCCGATTATTATGACCGGTTTTATCGGACATATTGGTTTTCAAAAGACCGGGGTTCTGATACGTTGATTATAGTAGAAATGCTATCTGCTAAACAGTTAAGTTCTGTTCCAAATTGGCAATGTGAACAACAAGATGTGGACATATACAACCAACTACATAAGAATAGAAAGAGTAGCAAGTATCCTACATACTTTATTTATAATTGTACCAAAGCCCGGTTTAAAGTTTTGGGAGACCCGGATTAAAAATTGGCTGCTCGGTGGCGATGCCTGCGGCGCTGGCGACAGTACATAAATCAACAGTTGATTATAGCCACAATCAATAGTAATACGGATGAACAAACCCTAAACTTCAGGCAGTTCTTACTGATGGCAAAAATGTAGTGCATGCCTGCCGCCGCCGATGAGCAGCAGAACATATCCAAGCTGTAGTAACGGCGTTGGCTTGCGCAAAAAAGATATACGATAAGCTCAGCTATATAACGCTGATGGGCAACCGTACAGCCGTCAGCGATTTATCATTACTCAACTTCATAACGACTTATCATATATCTCTTTTGCACGTCGTTTTTATCCTTCACCCCTAACAAAATTTTTGGAGGATATGAAAACTTCCCTCAATTAGTAGCATTTAAAACTAGGGATTTCCATTCAATTTCTTCGTCGTATTGGATGGTTGGGAACATTTGCTTCTTTCAATCTGGTAAATATATATGCATCGAGCACTTCTTCCCTGAAGCTGCGATTAAAACGTTCCTCAAAACCGTTCTGATGTGGCTTGCCCTTCTCAATGAATTTGCTAGCTATATTTCGATTTGATGCCCATTGGGCTAGTGCTTCTGTTACAAACTCCGGACCGTAGTCTACCCTGATTTTCTTTGGTCGCCCTCTCCAGGCGATTAATTGTTCCATTTCCCGGATCACCCGTTTGCTGCTAAGACTGGTGTCCATAGAGATCGTCAGCGCTTCCCGGTTATAATCATCGATTATATTCAGCGACCGGAATGAAACGCTATTTTGAAGAGTATCACGCATAAAATCCATGTGACATCTTCCCCTGTTTAGTAACGTTTTTTCCAAAATTTGCCATTCAAAAAGGTTATCTTTTTCATTTGTCGGGGATTGTCGACATCTGTAAGAACCGCTGGCTGAAGTGTTTGCTCAGCCGCAATCTTCTTGTTTTGGGAAAGCTCTGATTCCCCATTTCATCCGGTATTTTTTACAGCCTATACTCCTTTTTGTTGATTTCGGATCCGGCAGGCACTAAGTTTACGCCGCAAAAATCATTAACCATTAAGCCAACCTATTATCATGAAAAAGTTCACCTGTACTAATTGGGCCTATTTTTAACCCGCTCACCACGACTGACTTCCCAACCCGATTTTCTATCGGATTTTCCAACCTCATTTGACCCCCTGACCTGGCCACCGGCCAACGGATCGATTTGCCTTTTTCGCAGGCAGCGATCCGAACGGATTCCTTTTATCCCTGTGTTAACCCCTGAACTAAACCGTGATCGCTGCAAAACAGCGAATGGATCGCCCTGTGCCTGATGGTAGCGCATTCATGAAATCGTCAACTCAAACACATGTACACGCAAACATTGCAAATCGTCAATTCCGGAACCATCGAATCCGGATTCAAAGGGAAGAAAATCCTATTTGCCAATATACCCGCCGACGGACATTTCAGTCCGCTTACCGGACTGGCCGTTCATCTCAAAAAAGCCGGGCATGATGTGCGTTGGTATACCGGCCCCAGTTATTACAGCCGCATTAAAGAGCTGGGCATTCCCTATTATCTGTTCGATAAGGCTAAGGAGATTACCATCCGGAACATTGATGAAGTCTTCCCGCAACGCAAGCACATACACAATCCCATCCGCAAAGTAATTTTTGATATTCGAACCTATTTCATTGAACGGGGCCCGGAGTTTTTTGATGATATCAAAGAGATCAACAAAACCTTCGATTTTGATGTCCTCATTTGCGACAGTGCGTTTACCGGTTTAGCTTTTGTAAAGGAGAAAATGAAAAAGCATGTGGTGGCGGTGGGTGTTTTCCCTCTGGGTGAATCATCCAAAAAACTGGCGCCTCCGATATTCGGACTCACGCCCGCCAAATCGCTGTCCGGACGTGGGTTTCATGCGCTGTTACGCTTTCTTACCAATAGAGTTCTGTTCCGCAAACCGCATGCGATCCTGGATGAGCAGTATCGTCGCGAGGGGTTCAGTCGCAACGGCAAAAACATTATCGATATGCCCATTGATAAGAGTACCATTTTCCTGCAAAGCGGTACACCCGGATTCGAATACCATCGCGATAAGATAAGCAGCCATATCCATTTTATCGGGCCGTTGCTGCCTTTCCGTCGCAAAGCCGGACAATGCCTGAGTTTCGAGGAGAAGCTCTATCGCTACGAAAAGATCCTGCTGGTTACACAGGGTACATTTGAGGGCGATGTCAACAAGCTGATCGTTCCCACCCTCGAAGCGTTTAAAGGAACCAAATACCTGGTGGTTGCCACTACAGCGGGATGGAATACCTCCATGTTGCAGGCGCGCTATAAAGGGTACGACAATATCGTGATTGAAGATTTTATTCCCTTCGATCTGATCATGCCGCATGCGGATGTTTATATCTCCAACGGCGGATACGGCGGCGTGATGCTGGCCATCTCGCATAAGCTGCCCATGGTGGCAGGCGGATTGCACGAAGGGAAAAACGAAATCTGCGCGCGGATCGGTTTTTTCAAACTGGGAGTTAATCTCCGTACGGAAAAGCCGCGTTCTGAAAAAATCAAAAAGGCGGTGATGGAAGTGCTGCAGGATCCTGATTACAGGTATAATGTGGAGCAACTCTCCGAAGAATTTAAACGCTATAACCCTGCCGTGCTTTGCGGACAACTGATTGATGCATTGCCTGATCTGAAACTGTATCAGAATAATTAACCCTCTATCTATATACATTCCCTTAATCAAGAAAATATTTTAAAATGAGTTGGAGAAATAAGGCCATCTGGACGAGCATCCTGGTGGTGATGTTCACTGCTTCCTGTTCGAAAAGCAAGGTGGACAAACCGGTTGTTTCAAGGCCGCCGCTGGTTACAGCGCCCGGTACTCCCGAAGGTGCTGCGGTTAAAAAGACAATCGGTGCCGCTGGTGGTTCCATCTCCAGTGCAGATGGTAATTTCAGTGTTCAGATTCCCGCGGGAGCGCTGACAGCTAACCAGGAAATCACCCTGCAACCCGTATCGAATCAACTGCCGGCGGGATACGGAAAAGCCTATCGTTTAACACCGCATACTATCCAGTTCCAGCAACCGGTTATCATCCGGATCAGATACGATGAAAATCTCATCACCAATACGGTGCCGGAATTGCTGGCTGTGGCCTACCAGAATGAGGAAGGCAAGTGGTTCTATATTGAAGAATCGGCGCTGGATAAAACACAGAAAACCCTGACGGTGCAGACTACGCATTTCAGCGACTGGGGCTATTTCCCTCTTTTTTATCTCGAT
>DATCJQ010000121.1:0-11252 GCA_036562745.1 Flavihumibacter sp. | reverse complement strand
ACCATATTCTTCGCTACTTTTCCCGATATTTGCTGACCCATTTTTTACCCGTAAACAGGGCTATCCATATGAAGGATTTTTCGTATATAACCAATTCGTCACCAGCCTATATCGAATCGCTTTACCAGGATTTTGTGAAGGATCCCGCCAGTGTCGACCAGGAATTAAGAAAATTTTTTGAAGGGTTTGATTTTGCAGTTAGCCAGGCTGCTGTGAATGGTCAGGCCGCCAAGGGATCCGGATCCCTGCCTTCCGATTTTGATGCGAAGAAAGAGATTTCTGCTTACCGCCTGATTCTGGGATACCGCAACAAAGGGCACCTGATCGCGAAAACCAACCCGATCAGAACGCGTCGCGACCGGGGGGCCAATCTCGATCTTGGTTTCTTCGGATTTACGGAGGCTGATCTCGATAAAGAATTTTATGCCGGTAACCTGATTGGTTTGGGTACCACCACCCTGCGTAAACTGCTCGAGCATCTCGAGAAGACCTATGCTTCTCATGTGGGCATTGAGTTTAAATATATCAGCGATCAGAACAAAGTGGATTTCCTCACCAATGCCATGGAGAAGGAATTCCATAAACCGCTTCCGATTGAGAAGAAGAAACGCATCCTGGAGAAACTGAACCAGGGGGTGATCTTCGAAAAATTCCTGCATACCAAATACATCGGTCAGAAACGCTTTTCACTCGAAGGCGGTGAAACCACCATCGCTGCCCTGGATGCGATTATCAATTCAGCCGGTTCACTCGGCGTGGATGAAGTTGTGATTGGTATGGCACACCGCGGGCGTCTGAACGTGCTGGCCAATATCATGGGTAAAACCTATGAACATATTTTCAGCGAATTCGAAGGCACTGCCATGATGGATCAGACCATGGGCAGTGGCGACGTGAAATATCATATGGGCTACAGCTCTGAAGTGCAGACCCTCGACGGGAAAACCGTTCACCTCAAGCTTTGTCCCAACCCCTCCCACCTCGAGGCCGTTGACCCTGTGGTGGTAGGTTTCGCCCGCGCCAAAGCCGATGTGCTTTACGCCAGCGAATACGACCGGATTCTTCCCATCCTGATTCACGGGGATGCATCCATCGCCGGACAGGGTATTGTGTACGAAGTGCTGCAAATGAGTAAGCTGGAGGGCTACAATACGGGGGGAACCATCCATTTTGTGATCAATAACCAGATCGGTTTTACCACCGATTTCGATGAGGCCCGCAGTTCCGATTATTGTACTTCTCTGGCGGCCACTGTGCAGGCTCCGGTTCTTCACGTTAACGGCGATGACGCCGAAGCCGTGGTGAAATGCGTGGAAATTGCCACCCGCTATCGCCAGGAATTCAACCAGGATATCTTCATCGATATGGTATGTTATCGCAAACATGGCCATAACGAGGGGGATGATCCCAAATTCACACAGCCTCAACTCTACGCGCTGATCGACAAACATCCGAATCCGCGCGAAATGTATACCACCTTCCTGCTGGAAAACGGTGAACCCGATGCCAAACAGATGGCGCAGGAGATGGAAAAGAAATTCTGGACTGATCTGCAGGATCGTCTGGATGAAGTGAAACAAAACCCGCTTCCCTATAAATATCAGCTGCCTGAAACAGCGTGGAGAAGTCTGCGTCGCGCCAAGGAGGAAGATTTTGATACTTCCCCGGTTACCGCTATCAGCGAAGCCGATTTCAAACTGCTGTTTGAAGAGATTATGAAATGGCCGGATGATTTCAAACCGCTGAAGAAAGTGGAGAAAATCATCCAGGACAAGGTGAAGCTCTTTAAGGAAGAAGGCAAGATCGACTGGGCCACCGGTGAGTTGCTGGCTTACGCATCCATCCTGCTGGAAGGTAAGGACGTGCGTATGAGCGGACAGGATGTAAGACGCGGTACCTTTAGTCACCGGCACGCCGTGATTCGCGACGAATCGGATAACAAGCCCTATAACCGTCTGAGCCGGATCCCGGGAGCGAAAGGGCAGTTTCGCATTTACAACTCTTTCCTGAGTGAGTACGGTGTGCTTGGATTTGAATATGGTTATGCCATGGCCAACCCGTCAACCCTGGTACTTTGGGAAGCGCAGTTTGGCGATTTCAGCAATGGAGCCCAAACCATGATCGACCAGTTTATCGCGGCCGGCGAGCAGAAATGGAACCGCATGAACGGTGTGGTGCTGCTCTTACCGCATGGTTATGAGGGACAGGGACCAGAGCACAGTTCGGCGCGCATGGAGCGATTCCTGCAAATGTGTGCGGAGCTGAACATGGTGGTAACCAATATTACTACGGCATCGAATTTCTTCCACGCACTGCGTCGTCAGCTGGCATGGCCTTTCCGCAAGCCGCTGATCAATTTCTCGCCCAAGGCGAATCTGCGTTTGCCTGAAACCTATTCCGTGCAGGCCGATTTCACCCAGGGCGGATTTAAGGAAGTGATCGATGATGCTTCGGTTGAATCACCCGCAGCTATTCGCAAGGTATTGTTCTGTTCCGGTAAGGTTTATTTCGACCTGGCAGCCCGCAAGCAGAAGGATGGGGTGAAGGATGTGGCGATCATCCGGGTGGAACAATTGTATCCCCTGCCGCAAAAGCAGCTGGATGCGCTGTATCAGAAATACGATAAAGCCACCTGGTTCTGGGTACAGGAAGAGCCGCTGAATATGGGCGCTGCTTCCTTCCTTAAAATGAACCTCGCTACCATTAACTTTGGTGTGATTAGTCGCCAGCCGAGCGCTTCTACCGCTACCGGTTATGCGAAAGTACACGCCCAGGAGCAGGCTGAAATTATCGAAACTGCATTTGCGATTTAAATGGGGATTGACTAATACTTTAGAATTTTGACTTTATGATAGATATTAAAGTTCCAACCGTAGGGGAATCCATAACTGAAGTGACGCTGATCAAATGGCTGAAGCCTAATGGCAGCTATGTACAGCGCGATGAGGTGATTGCTGAACTGGAAAGTGAGAAAGCCACTTTCGAACTCAATGCTGAGCAGGCCGGTACACTGATTACCAGGGCTAACGAAGGCGATACCATCAAAATTGGTGAAGTGGTGGCATCCATTGATGAAACTGCTTCTGCCCCCGCCGGAGCTGCTGAGCCTGCCGCGCCGGCAGAAAGCGCACCTGCCCCCGCTGCTGAAGCAGCACCTGCCGCGGAAGCCAAAGCGGTTGGAAAAGGTATCATCGAAATGAAGGTTCCCACTGTGGGTGAATCCATCTCGGAAGTTACCCTGGTGAAATGGCTGAAAAAAGAGGGCGACCTGGTTCAGCGCGATGAAGTGCTTTGTGAACTGGAAAGCGAAAAAGCTACTTTTGAGCTGAATGCGGAAGAAGCCGGGCAATTCAGTCCCAAAGCCAAGGAAGGCGATGTAATCAAAATTGGCGATGTGGTGGCTACTATCAATACCGATGTGGCTGTTCCCGTTGCCGGTGCGGCGAAAAAAGAATCGGCTCCTGCAACAAAGCCTGCAGCTGCTCCCGCGGCCGCGAATGCACCGGTTACCGCTGTTCCCAACGACGTGAAAGCAACTCCGGTGGCGGCAGCCATCATTGCTGATAAGAAAATCGATCCCAAATCTGTAGCCGCCAGCGGTACAGGTGGTAAAATACTGAAGAGCGATGTGCTCGAAGCACTGAATAATCCGGGTCGCAAGCCGGGTGCCGAGCTCTTTACCCGCAACGAGCGCAAGGAGAAGATGAGCAATCTTCGTAAAACCATTTCCCGCCGCCTCGTTGAAGCGAAAAACACCACGGCCATGCTCACCACTTTCAATGAAGTGGATATGAGTCCGATTATGGCTCTGCGTGCCAAATACAAAGACATATTCAAGGAAAAACACGGCGTGAACCTGGGCTTTATGAGCTTCTTCACCAAGGCTTGCTGCTATGCCCTGCAGGAATGGCCGGCCGTGAATGCCTATATCGATGGCGATTCCATCGTTTACCACGATTACTGTGATGTTTCGATTGCGGTATCCGCTCCGAAGGGACTGGTAGTGCCGGTGATCCGCAACGCGGAAAGCCTGAGCATGGCCGATATTGAGAAGAAAGTGGTGGAACTCGCAACCAAGGCAAGAGACAACAAACTTTCCATCGAGGAAATGACCGGCGGTACCTTCACCATCACCAATGGTGGTGTATTCGGTTCGCTGATGAGTACACCCATCATCAATATTCCGCAATCAGCCATCCTGGGTATGCACAAGATTGAAGAGCGTCCCATGGCCATTAATGGTCAGGTGGTGATCAAGCCGATGATGTATGTGGCGCTCAGCTACGACCATCGCATCATCGACGGCAGAGAATCTGTTGGGTTCCTGGTACGTGTGAAGGAATTGTTGGAAAATCCGGAGCAATTGCTGTTTGGAAAGGATCCGGTTAAGACCCTGCTGGAACTCTGATGTTTGCCAGAGTGCATTTGCAGATAGCAGTACAGCTGGTACAATCTTACACCGGTACAACCCCTTTTGTACATTACCTCAAACAATATTTCAGCTTACACAAGAAACACGGCTCGCGCGATCGTAAACAGATCGCGCAGCTTTGTTATTGCTGGTTCCGCTTAGGGCGATCCTTCTCCGCGATGGATGCAGGCGAGCGGATGGTGTTGGCCCTTTTTCTGTGCAGCGACCGATCCTCTCCGATATTGGCTTCCTTAAATCCTGAATGGAATGAAAAGGTGGCTCAACCGCTCGGGGAGAAATTGAACTTTCTGGCGGCAGCGGGATATATACCCGGACCTTTGTCTGATACTGTTTCATCCGATGCCGGTTTATCATCTGGTAGTTTACTAATCTCGCTTTCCAGTGCAATCTTTCCATGGCAGCAGGAGTTGAGCGATGGTATCGATCCCGTAGCTTTTGGTAACGGTCACCTGATGCAGCCCGATTTGTTTGTGCGTGCACGTCCCGCCTATCAGGATCTGGTGGCCAAAAAACTGGAAAGAGCCGGCGTGGAGTTTGAGCGACCGGGCCCCGATTGTTATCGTCTTCCAAACGGATTCAAAACGGAAACCCTGTTCGAGTTGAACAAAGAATTGGTGATCCAGGATCTGAATTCCCAACGGGCAGGCTCACTCGTAATGAAGGTGGGTGAGGAGCTTAAACAGAAGGAGGATCTGAAAATCTGGGATGCCTGCGCGGCCAGCGGAGGGAAATCCCTGTTGGTATTTGATCGCATACCGGGCGCGGAACTAACTGTTACGGATATACGATCATCCATTCTGCACAATTTGTTTCAGCGTTTCAAGCAGGCGGGCGTATATTCTTATGACGGATTCACGGCCGACCTGTCGCTGGAGGATCCGCAGAAAATGGGAGAGCAGTATCTCAGGCTACCGGTGCAGGATCTCATCATTGCCGACCTGCCCTGCAGTGGAAGCGGAACCTGGAGCCGCACACCGGAAAACCTGCTCTGTTTTGATACGGCATCCATTCAGAAATTTGCCGGCCTGCAGCAGCAGATTCTGAAATCCCTGGTGCCCAAACTTGGCCAGGGCGCCTACCTTTTGTATATTACCTGTTCGGCTTTTAAAGCAGAGAACGAGAAGAATATTGAGTGGTTGTTGAGCCGTTTTCCGCTCGAGTGCCTGCATATGCAGGTGTTTAAGGGATACGAAGAAAAAGCCGACACCATGTTTGCAGCCCTGCTACAAAACAAATATTCTTAATACCATGCGATACAGATTTTTTCTTCCTTTAGCACTGTTTGCTTTTCTTGTTTCCGGATATTCTTTTGCTGCCACCGTTGATACGGTGCTGACCCGCAGCCAGGCCATGAAAAAAGATATTAAGGCAGTAGTGATTAAACCTTCGTCCTATAACAATCAACTGCGATTTCCCGTGGTATACCTGCTGCACGGGTATAGCGGTAACCATGCCGACTGGATCAGCAAAGTGCCCCATATCAGGGAGGAGGCCGATCGTTATAATCTGATCATCGTTTGTCCGGATGGCGGCTTCAGCAGCTGGTATTGGGATAGTCCCATTGACCCTTCCTTCCAATATGAAACCTATATAAGCTCCGAGCTGGTGAATTATATCGATAAGCAATACAAAACCATTGCATCACCCGAGGGTAGGGCTATAACCGGACTCAGTATGGGCGGTCATGGTGCACTCTATCTGGCGATCAGGCATCCCGATGTTTACGGAGCCGCGGGCAGCATGAGTGGGGGAGTGGATATCCGTCCTTTTCCGTTTAACTGGGATATGGCCATACGGTTAGGCTCATACGCAGCCAACAGGCAGGTTTGGGAAGAGCGGACCGTAATCAATATGCTGCACCTGATCGAACCCCATCGGCTGGCGCTGATTATCGATTGTGGAAGAGATGATTTCTTCTTTGCAGTGAATGAGAACCTGCATCGCGAATTGATGTACCGAAATATCAAACACGATTATATTGTGCGGCCGGGTGTACACAATTGGGAATACTGGTCGGAGGCAGTGCGCTATCAGCTGCTCTTCATGCATCGTTTCTTCGAAACAGCGAAACAGAAACAGGCAAAATAAATCTCCTTAAACAGGAAGTTCCGAGCACTCCGGACTGAATATTGCGCAGATAATTAGGATTCCCGGTAGCCGCGATTAATTATGACTTATTAAACGGAGTCGTATACCCGCACCTTCCGTTTTTCCGAAGGGGAAGGGTTGTGTGGGAGTGCCGTTATTGTCCACCGTGCGGGCGGAAAACACCCAGTAACGAAGTTCCTTATAAATCAGCCCGATACCCTTCGCATATACTTCAACGGCATAAGTGCGGTAGGCATCCAGGTCGGGACTCTCCGGTTTTTCATCCATTACTCCCAGCGCTTCATCCGCCTGTAATATGGTGATGGTATTATCGTAGGGGGTGTCAAACGGACTGAAGCTTCCACCTATATCGGTATAGCTGTATTGCCACGCGTCGAGATAGTCGAGCGGTCCGCCCGGAGTGGTATTGATATGCGAATTGCCTCTCCAGACAGTATTGAGACTCACCGGGAAAGCCAGTTTCTGGAAACGGAGATTGTGCTCAATCACTTCCACTCCGGTACGAAGAGGGGTGATCATATAAGTCATGTCGGGCTGCCATGCAGATTCATCGGTGCTTTCGAGCGGCCGTAAATACCGGTACACGCGCCAGGATTTTCTGCCCAGGTTATCGGTGATTTCGGAGTCCACCACATCTTTGGCCTGATAACTGAGGGTATCGAAATTAACATCGTCGAAATCGCGCTTCACAATTGAATCGAGCTGATAGATCAGGGTCTTACCCGGCTCCAGAGCCATATACTCAACGGGCTCCAGGAAATCCGGTTCCTTAGTCTCTTTCCCGCAGGAAGCCAGTATCGCAATTCCGGCTATCAGCAAACAGGATCCAATTGATTTTCTCATAGCGATGTAACGATTTTCCGTTTTTATTATTGCCTGTTCTGGTTGTTCGCAGTTTGGATCTGATATTAGAACCAGGTGTCATGGTAATCTGGTTGACTTGATATCATATCGTGGTAATGGCCGGGCGTTGGATAATGCCTCCGCCTACCACATCATTGCCTTCGTAAAAAACGGCACTTTGTCCGGGCGCAATTCCTTTTACGTCCTCGAAGAAACGAACTTCCACTCCGTTTTCATTGGGATGCAGGGTTGAGAGGGCGCCTTTATCCTTATAGCGGATTTTGGTGGTGGCTTCGAATCCATCTTCAACGCCATCGTATTTCACCCAGTTGATTTTTGTTACCTGCATGAGCGAACGGTTGAGGTCCTCCTCATCGCCCAGTACCACGGTATTGGTATCGGGATAGATATCGGTTACATATACCGGTTTGCCCAGGGCAATATCCAGTCCCTTGCGCTGTCCGATGGTATAGAACGGATAGCCCTTATGTTTACCCAGAATCTTGCCGGTTTTGTCCACAAAGAGTCCGCCGTTCACGCGTTCTTCCAGTCCCTCTACTTTTTTCTTCAGAAAACCCCGATAGTCGTTATCGGGCACAAAGCAGATTTCATAGCTCTCGGCCTTTTTCGCGAGTTCGGGATAGCCGAAATCATGGGCCATCTGGCGGATTTCCGATTTGCGGTAATTTCCCAGGGGCAGCATGGTGCGGCTCAGCAGATCCTGCTGCAGTCCCCAGAGCACATAACTCTGATCCTTGGTTTCATCGAGTCCCTTGCTAAGGTAATAGCGGCCATTGCTATGCTGGTGAATATTGGCATAGTGACCGGTGGCGATATACTCGCAGTCGAGGGCATTGGCCCGTTTCAGCAGTGCCCGCCACTTGATATGGGTATTACACATCACGCAGGGATTGGGGGTTCTCCCGGCGAGATATTCTTCCACGAAATTGTCAATGACGAAATCGCCGAACTCCTCGCGGATGTCCAGCACGAAATGCGGGAAGCCATGGTGCACGGCAGCCATCCTCGCATCATTGAAAGAATCCAGGTTACAACAGCCGGTTTCCTTTTTGCTGGAACCGGAACTGGCATAATCCCAGGTTTTCATGGTGATGCCAATCACTTCATATCCCTGCTCGTGGAGCATGAGGGCTGTAACGGTACTGTCAATACCGCCACTCATTGCCACCAACACTTTTCCTTTTTGGCTCATATGAATAAAATTGAATTGGCAAATATACGAAGACTTTGATCTTGGCCGGGTTTCCCGTATATTCCCATTTACAGAATTAACACATATGAAAATCATCCGGTTATTAGTAACCTGCCTGCTTTTTGCCCTGATTGGCCGCAGTCAGGAGTTGTCGTATTACCTGCCTTCGACGGTTCAGTACAATCCCAAAGTGCCCACCCCCGAGTCGGTTATCGGCCATAAAGTGGGCGAATGGCATATTACGCACGACCGTCTCGTATTGTATATGAAGACCTTAGCGGCGGCTGTGCCCGATCGCATCAAGCTGGAAGTGATGGGTAAGACCTACGAAACCCGTGAGCAGTTGCTGCTTACGATTACCAGTCCGGCTAACCATGCCCGGCTGGAATCCATTCGCGAGGAGCACCTGAAACTGAGCGATCCCAATTTCAAGGGAAATCTCGATTATCAGCAGATGCCGGCCGTGGTTTACCAGGGTTTTTCCATTCACGGGAACGAGCCGAGCGGCGCGAATGCCTCCATCCTCACCGCTTATTACCTCGCGGCGGCTATAGGACCCTCGATTGATTCTCTGCTGAATGAGGTGGTGATCCTGTTTGATCCATCCTTCAACCCGGATGGACTCAACCGCTTCGCCACCTGGGCCAATATGCACCGCAGTCAGAACCTGGTGACCGATCCTGCTTCCCGCGAGTTCAACGAGGTTTGGCCCGGCGGGCGTTATAATCACTACTGGTTCGACCTGAACCGCGACTGGCTGCCTGCCCAGCACCTGGAATCGCAGAACCGGCTGGCACAGTACCAGCGCTGGCGCCCGAATATCTTGACCGATCACCACGAGATGGGCAGCGATGCTACCTTCTTCTTCCAGCCCGGTGAGCCGAGTCGCGTGAACCCGCTGACCCCGGTGAAAAACCAGGAACTGACCCAGGCTGTGGCCAATTTCCACGCACAGTATCTCGATAAGATCGGATCATTGTATTATACCAAGGAGGGTTATGACGATTTCTATTACGGAAAGGGATCAACCTACCCCGATGCGCAGGGCTGTATCGGTATTCTGTTCGAACAGGCTTCTTCGCGCGGACATGCACAGGAAACCATTAATGGAATTCTGAGTTTCCCTTTTACCATCCGGAATCAGTTTACCACTACGTTGTCAACACTGGCAGCAGCCCGTGCCTTGCGTGTGGAGTTGCTGCAATACCAGCGCGATTTCTATCAGCAAATGGCGAAGGAGGCCGCTGCCTCTCCCGTCAAAGCATGGGTGTTCGGAAGCGATAAGGACGAAGCGAAAACTGGTATCTTCCTGGAAATGCTGCTGCGTCATGAAATCAAGGTGGAACAGCTTAGTCAGGATCTCACCATCGGTAAACAGCGTTTCGCAGCCGGAAGCAGTTACCTGGTGCGTACACAACAGCCGCAATACAAGCTGATTCAAACACTGTTTGAAAAAATTCCGGAGTATAAAGACAGCCTGTTTTATGATATCACAGCCTGGACCATGACCATGGCCATGGGACTGCCGAACAGCTCGCTGAATGCGGCGCAACTGGCATCCGTTAAAGCATCGCCCGTAACGGCCTGGAAGGGAAGCAAGGGACGCAGTTTTGGAGCTACTAACGTCTATGCTTATGCGTTTGAGTGGACTGAATATTATGCGCCGCGCATGTTGAATCGTCTGCTGAAAAAAGGGGTGGTGGTTCGCGTGGCTACCAAATCCTTTTCATCTACCATCGACGGACGCAGGAAAGACTTCGGCACGGGTAGTCTGATGATTCCCTTACAACTGCAAACCATTCCTGCGGATTCGCTGGCACGACTGCTCGAAACAGAAGCCCGTCTCAATAATGTAGATATCTATGGTTTGTCAACTGGGATGTCGGTGGATGGCATTGATCTGGGCAGTCGCTCGCTGCAGCCCGTTACAGCGCCTTCGGTGGGCATGCTGGTGGGCACGGGAGTGAGCGCTCTGGATGCAGGTGAAGTATGGCATCTGCTGGACCAGCGCTTCGAAATGCCGCCGAGCATGCTGGAACCCGCGGTTTTCAACCGGATTTCGCTGAACCGTTATAACACCCTGATTTTGGTGGGCGGAAACTATTCCGCATTTCAGGCTGATAGGTTGAAAGCCTGGGTGCAGGCCGGAGGTACCCTGATTCTTACTGAGGAATCAGTTGAATGGGCCAATCGTTCCGGTATTATCAAGGTGAATCTCAAAAATGCCAACTGGCAGCCCGACAGCACAAAGCAGTATCCCTATGCGCAACGGAGTGCCCTGGTGGGTTCGCAGCAGATTCGCGGCGCCATTCTCGAGGCCAGTATGGATCTGACACATCCGTTGGGATATGGTTATGAGCAACCGGTGATTCATCTCTTCAAGCAGAATAATGTGATAATGAAGCTGCCGTCCAACCGCTTTGCGGCGCCGATCCAGTATGGTGCACAGCCCATGGCCAGCGGATACATGTCGCAGTACAACCTGGATGCCGTGAAAAATACGGCAGCAGCCATTGTGCAAACGGTGGGAGCAGGCCGTGTGATTTGTATCAGCGATAACCCGAATTTCCGCGCCTACTGGATGGGCGGTTCAAAACTTTTTATGAATGCCCTGTTTTTTGGCCGGTTAATTGATGCTGGTTCTGCCAGAGCAGA
>DATCJQ010000120.1:0-6008 GCA_036562745.1 Flavihumibacter sp. | reverse complement strand
ATCCAACAAAGTCTGCGACATATCAGAATAAATTTTGCTAAATAAATCAACGAACCAGCTACAAAATTAAAAAAATATACCCGAACTCGAGGTTAAAAACGATAAAAACCCGCCTGAAAGGGCGGGTTTCCATCATTCACCCAGACACAATCCAATGGGTATAATTGCCTGGATACCAGTATTAATAGGTTGATTACCGGCTATTTTATTTGGTTACCGGTTTATAATATTTCAATGCTTCCGGCATCAGTTGCTTCAGTTTCTCGATACGGGTGGCTTCCGCGGGGTGGGTGCTGGCAAATTCAGGTACACTGTTGCCTCCGCTTGCAGCCGCCATACGCTCCCACAAGGGGATGGCTTCCTGTGGATTATAACCCGCCATAGCACTAAATATCAATCCGAATTTATCGGCTTCCAGTTCGTTGCTGCGGGAGAATGGCAGGATAGCGCCATAGTTTGTACCCAAACCATAGGCGGCCATAAAGATTTGCTGGGTTTGAGCCGGCTTATTGGCGGTTGCAACGGCCAGTGCCACACCTCCGAGTTGTTGAATCATGCCCTGGCTCATTCGCTCGTTACCATGCTTGGCGAGTGCGTGGGCAATCTCGTGACCCATCACCACGGCCAAAGCCGCTTCGTTCTGAGTAATGGGCAGGAGACCGGTATATACCACGATCTTTCCGCCAGGCATACACCAGGCATTCACTTCGTTGGATTCAACCAGGTTGTATTCCCATTTGTAACCTTCGAGTTCTTTTTCCAATCCGTTCTCCTTATAGTATTGGGTAACGGCATTGGATATACGCGTACCGATCCGGCGAACCATTTCAGCATCCTTATTATTGCTGGTGCTTAACACCTTGCTCTGGCTCAGGAAGGATTGATATTCCTGGGCTGCCATATTTTGTATCTCGGCCTCTGAATAGAGCGTGAGTTGGTTTCTTCCGGTAATGGCATTTCTGGTACAGGATACCAGTGTACTTGCCACCAAAAGCGATAACAGGGTCTTTTTCATCGTGTGTGGGTTTATTCAATTGACCTTTCAATTCTTGTACCAGTCAATTGCAAAGTTAACGAAGAAGACGTTAAAGAAAGGAAGAACCGTAAGGGAGCGATCAGGGCTTGGGCTTCCGTTTCCGGTCGCGGTATTTCAGGATGGGCACCTTACTTTCACTTCCCCTTAAAAGGCGGCTGATGTTTTTCTGATGGGTAAGAATCACCAGCAGGGCCACCACAATGGCAAATACGCGGTAGGCATTATTGTCGACATTGAAGATAACAAGGATGAATATCGGAAAAGCAATACTGGCGAGAATGGAACTCAGCGATACAAAGCGTGTCAGATACAGCACCAGCAGGAAGATACCCGAGCAGCAGAGGGCCGTCCAGGGCGATATCCCGATAACCAGTCCGAACAGGGTGGCTACCCCCTTCCCTCCTTTAAACTGGGCCCAGATGGGGAAGATATGACCCAGCACGGCCGCCATCCCCAGACCTATCTGCAGGTTGGTGAGGGCAAACTCATTATCGATATAGTAAGGCAGTAACAATGCCAGTTTAACGGCCGCTAGGCCTTTAAGTACATCAATAACCATTACCAGAGTACCCCACTTGGAGCCAAGTACGCGGAAGGTGTTGGTTGCCCCCGCGTTTCCGGATCCGTATTCACGGATATCAATACCGAAATAATAGCGACTTACCCAAACGGCTGTCGGAATAGAGCCAATACAGTATGCCAGTATAATCAGTAGCGCCTCTTTCATTCGAGTGTTGAGTTGGATTTCAAAAATAGGAATTTCAATTTAAGGAATTCTCCCTTTGAAAATTCATTTATCCGGTTTTAAATCCGTTGAAGTTGCCAACATAACCAGCTGTCCTTGTTTGATTTCTGTTTTAACGTCAACGGCAGCCCGGCTATTGCGGCAGTTAAAT
This sequence comes from Flavihumibacter sp., assembly GCA_036562745.1. Lineage (GTDB taxonomy): Bacteria > Bacteroidota > Bacteroidia > Chitinophagales > Chitinophagaceae > Flavihumibacter. Next base: position 4,076 of record DATCJQ010000120.1, on the reverse strand, counting down.
CAGTACTGTCCGATTCAAGCAGCCCGCTGATCAAAATGGCTCCACCCGGATTACAATGTTCAATCATCGCCTCCATTTCGCGCAAAATCACATTTTTATTGATATTGGCGAGAATGATGTCGAATTTCCCCAGTCCCTCCAGCGAATCACATAGGCGGATCTCAATATCGTCCACTCCGTTCCGGTCGAGGTTTTCCTGCGAATTTTCGATGCTCCAGCTGTCATTGTCAATGGCCAGCACCCGCTCCGCTCCCATCCTTTTAGCCAGGATGGCCAGAATGCCTGTGCCGGTTCCAAAGTCCAGTACAGTCTTACCATCAAAGTTCATACCCTTCATAGATTCCACCATCTGGTAAGTGGTTGCATGGTGACCGGTACCGAAACTCATTTTCGGGGTGATGACCAGGTCGTACTGCATACCCTCCACGGCGGGATGAAAATCGGCCCGGATCATGCAGAAATCGCCTACCCGCACCGGCTGAAAACCGGCTTCCCATTCGGCATTCCAGTTGCGCTGGGCAATTCGTTCCGTTTCGTAGGTGTAGGAAAAGGGTTCCAGAATTTCGTTTAATCGTTCCTGTGAGAACGCTTCCTCCGGAATATAGGCCAGCAGGGTTCCGGGTTCTTCCACAAATCCTTCGTACCCGGCATCGGCCAGCAGGGCCACCATGATTTCTCGCATCGCCTGATCGGGTATGGATAACCGAATCTGCTGATAATAATTCGACATAAACTGCTCTTTAAATAAATAAACCCCGATCCGGGACCGGGGTTTGATTATATGTTACGAACCGGGATTAGTTTTCACCTTCCTGGTTACGCGGAGCAGACTGTCCTTCCGGTTTCGGCAACAGAACTTTTCTGCTCAGTTTGAATTTACCTGATTTGGGATCGGTACCGGTCAGCTTAACCTTCACCATATCGCCTTCTTTCAGTACGCCTTCCAGCGTTTCGAGACGCTTCCAGCTTACTTCAGAAATGTGCAGCAGTCCCTGTTTGCCCGGCAGGAATTCAACGAATGCACCGTAGGGCTGAATGCTCTTAACGGTTGCTTCGTAGGTATCACCCACAGTGGGCTGGGCTGCGATGCCTTTAATCCAGGCAACGGCGCGGTCAACACTTTCTTTTTTGGTACCGAAGATGGACACTTCGCCCTGGTTATTTTTCTCTTCGATATTGATGGTGGTACCGGTTTCACGCTGCATTTCCTGGATCACTTTACCACCCGGTCCGATTACGGCACCGATGAATTCTTTATCGATGATGATTTTCACCATGCGCGGAGCATGCGGTTTCACATCTTCACGCGGTTTGTCGATGGTAGCATACATGGCTTCGAGGATATGCATCCGGCCACGGTTTGCCTGCATCAGGGCTTCGCGCATGATATCCATGCTCAGACCATCCACCTTGATATCCATCTGCACACCACAGATACCATCGCGGGTACCGGTTACTTTGAAGTCCATATCACCCAGGTGATCTTCATCACCCAGGATATCGGTGAGAATGGCGTATTTGCCGTCTTTGGTAATCAGACCCATTGCCACACCGGAAACGTGTTTTGCCATGGGCACCCCGGCATCCATCAGGGCCAGTGAACCGGCGCAGACTGTTGCCATGGATGAGGAACCGTTGGATTCGAGGATATCACTCACCACACGCACTGTGTAGGGGAAATCATCGCCCGGCATCATTTGTTTCAGCGAACGCATGGCCAGGTTACCGTGACCAACTTCCCGGCGTCCGGGACCGCGCATCATTTTCACCTCACCGGTTGAGAAGGGCGGGAAATTATAATGCAGGATGAATTTGGTATAGTTGGATACCGCCGCGCTTTCCACCAGCAGTTCGTCGAGCGGAGTACCCAGGGTAACGGTGGTCAGTGATTGGGTTTCACCTCTGGTAAACAGGGCGGCACCGTGCGGAGAAGGAAGTACATCCACTTCCATGGCCAGGGGACGGATCTGATCGAGTTGACGTCCGTCGAGGCGAACACGGTCGTTCAGAATCATGTCGCGAACCACATAGTACTGCAGGTCGGCATAATATTTTTTCGCCAGTTTCTTGATGGTTTCATCGAGCTCCTCACCTTCTGCCACATTGTATTCGGTTTTCAGGTGCTCCATGAGTTCCTCGCCGATTTTCTCAAAACGGTCGGCGCGGTCGTGTTTGGCCAGGGCACTTTTCGCAACTTCGTACACTTTCTCCTTCGCGAAAGCGGTAACCTTGGCGTTCAGTTCTTCGTTCTCTTCGGGCTTCTTGTATTCTCTTTTGCCGGTAACGCCTTTTTTATCGCGCAGTTCGTTCTGGGCCTTGATCTGCACCTTAATGGCTTCGTGGGCCACTTCAATGGCTTTGATCAGGTCTTCCTCGCTACATTCCTTGGACTCACCTTCCACCATCATGATGTTTTTCTCCGTGGCGGCGATGATGAAATCCATATCGGCATTGGCGAGTTCGGTACGGTAGGGGTTGATCACAAATTTGCCGTCAATCCGGGCTACACGTACTTCAGAAATGGGCTCCTGAATGGGAATATCGGACACAGCCAGCGCCGCAGAGGCAGCCAGACAGGCCAGGGCATCGGGCATAACTTCCGGATCACTGGAAACCAGTGTTACCAATATCTGAACATCGCAAAAATAATCTTCGGGGAATAAGGGGCGCAGGGCGCGGTCGATCAGGCGGCTGGTCAGGACTTCATAGTCGTTCAGCTTGCTTTCGCGCTTGAAAAATGAACCGGGAATACGACCTGCAGATGCAAATTTTTCCTGGTAATCGACAGTCAGCGGAAAGAAACTCTGGCCTTCTTTAGGCTCTTTGTTCGCAACGGCAGTTGCCAGGATGATACAGTTCCCCTGACGAACCGTTACGGCTCCGTCTGCCTGACGTGCCAGTTTCCCTGTTTCAACGAACACTTCGCGTCCGCCGCCCAGGTCGAAACTGACAGAAATAGGTTGTGTTAACATGTTATTCGATTGGTTTAATGCTGTTAGACAATATTGCAGAACTGGATGGCATGCAAAAAAACTATTCCCAACTTGATCTAAATCAGTTGGGAATAGCTATGCAATATCATCGACTCACTTATTTACGGAGACCCAGTTTCTCAATCAACTGACGATAACCAGTCAGATTGTGTTTGCTCATGTAGGTCAGCAGGCGTTTACGCTTACCTACCATCTGCATCAGGCCGCGGTGAGATGAGAAATCTTTTTTATTTGCCTGCAGGTGCTTGGAAATGGAGCTGATACGCTCTGTTAACAGGGCGATCTGTCCTTCGATAGAACCTGTGTTAGCAGCATTACCCCCAAACTCAGCGAAAATGTTCGCTTTCTTTTCTTTAGTTAAATAAGACATCTTTGTTTTTTTTACGAAACATCCAATTGTGTAAACTTCTTAAATTGGCGGCAAAGTTAATGAAAATCCGTCAACTATATTGAATTCTCCCTTTTTTTTTGGATTTTGCCCCCTTTATTGAACCCATGCGGTACCGGATTGCCATCCTCGGATGTGGACATATTGGAAAAAAGCACGCTGCCCTGGCTTCCGCCTATGGTGAGCTGATTGCCGTGGCCGACAGCCAGGAAGACCGCGCCCGGGATCTGGCCGCCCTTTATCACTGCAAATCCTATCCATCTTTGGAGCAATTGCTTGATAATGAATCGCCCGACCTGATAGCCATCTGCACGCCCAACGGTTTTCATGCCCAACACAGTATTGAAACCCTCCGGTCAGGAGCCCATGTGCTTTGTGAAAAGCCTATGGCGATTTCTGTCCGCGATGCCGAATCCATGCGCGATGCCGCCATCAAATATAATAAAAGGCTGTTTGTGGTGAAGCAGAACCGCTTTAACCCGCCGGTGTTATGGCTGAAACAGCTGCTCGACAGCGGTCGCCTCGGACGGATACTCGGCTTCCAGCTCAACGCTTTCTGGAACCGCGGACCGGCCTATTTCCACCAATCGGCCTGGCGGGGCAGCCTGCAACTCGATGGCGGCCCCCTTTTCACCCAGTTCAGCCATTTTATCGACCTGCTCCACTGGTTCCTGGGCGATTTGAAAAGCGTGCAC
>DATCJQ010000116.1:0-9050 GCA_036562745.1 Flavihumibacter sp. | reverse complement strand
TTCACCGTTCTCCCTTCACCGTTCTCCCTTCACCGTTCTCCCTTCACCCTTCCCCCTTCTTGATGAACGGTAGATAATCTGCTTACTGCGGTGCAACGATTCGTACAAATCATTACTCAATATGCACAGTTAATCGCTTTTAACTGACGCCTGAATCAATATTGAGGGATCTTGGCGGTACCTTATCATCAACCTTATCAACCTTTTCTATGAAGCGTTTTAACATTTTTCAGACCTCGCACAGTGCGTTGAGGGCACAGCTGCTGGATGCGAGTCTGCAATTGCAGTTTACTAACTTTTCGAAGATCAGCCAGGTGCAGCACCGGTTCGATCAGGTGGAAGAGCTGGTCCTGGCCTGTCAGCGTCAGGCCGAGGAGGAGAGCCGCTATATAATTCCGGCCCTGCAGCTTTACCAAAATGATGTGCCCGAATGTTTTGCCGGCGGATTGAAACGCGGTGATTCGCCCCTGGACCGGATTGTCAAACACATGCAGGTCTTTGAACAGGAGGCCGGATCGGCTCGCGCCGGAAAGTGGGCGGCCACCTTGTTTACCGCCAGTTTTCGTCGCTTGTCCGACTGGGTGATCCATGCCATGCAGCGCCAGGAGGAGATGCTGAACCCCCTGTTATGGAGGTATTATACCGATGATGCCCTCTATGATCTGCAACTTCGTATCGAAGGGAAGCAGTCCATTTCCGAATGGCTGAGTTTGTGTACCTGGATGATGAAGGACATGGACGATTCCGATATCGCGAACTGGCTCAATTCGATGGAAGACAGTCTGCCGCGGCAGGTATATGAATTGCTGCTGGAAAAAGTGGCTGCCAACCTGCCGCGCCTCAAATGGAACCTGGTGGAAGGACGCCGCGAAGAACTGGAAGAGATGGAATCTATTTCATTTTCTAACTGGAAACGGGCTTACGCATGACAAAACATCTACCTTAATGAAAAAGAAAAGAGTAGCCCAGGCTACTCTTTCTTTTTTGTACTCACTGCTATGCTTAATCGAAAAATCACAATTGGCTCAGTAGTTTCGGTGCCGGAACTACATTGTTTACGGGTTTGGTTGATTTAAGGTAATGGTAGATGGCACTCAGGTCCTCATCAGTGAGTTTGGCGAAGTTCTGCCAGGGCATGGGCGGCAGCAGCGGACGGCTGTTTTCCAATCCCTTATACTTTCCTTCACGCATCGCACGGAAGAATTGTTCTTCTGTCCAGGCACCGATTCCGGTGGAGTCGCCACTGATATTGGCGGCATAGGAAACGCCCCAGGGACCCACCGCCACGGTGAGTTCACCGCCGAACAGTGCCCATCCTTTGGTGAGGACCGAAGTGTCGATCGGGCCAATCGGGCGGTCAGCCAGGTGGCCGCCAAAACGGTATTCGGGATCAACTTCCGGCCCCATGGGACCCATTTTCTTGGGCGAGTGACAGTCGTCACAGCCAATGGTGTTTACGAGGTATTCACCCCGTTTGACCTTGTCTTCCACTGACACAGGTGCTGCCGAATTCTCCGCCTTCGGAGCCTGGCAGGCAACGGAGGCGATGGCTATCACGATAGCCAGTCCTGCCGCAGTGTACAAGAGCTTTTTCATTGCTTAATGGTTGGTTTATGGTTAAATATTAAAGCCGTGTAAACTTAGAACAGGGGGGATCCGAAATCAATACAATTGGGGATAGGGTGCGGAAAACACCGAATGAAATGGGACGGATAAATTTAGTAACTTCAATTTAGTTCTTTATTATATCACCTTCAATAAAATGTCATGAATCTCCTGCATCGAATCGAATTGTGGGGTGACAGACATCATCCCCGATGGATGGACATCGTGCGCATTGCGCTCGGAATCTTCCTCTGTATCAAAGGGGTACAGTTCGTGTACAATATGAGTACACTGTTGGCCAGGGTGGACGCCCAACTGCCCATGCCTGAATTTGCCCTGGTAGTCCTGGGGCACTATGTATTCGTAGCCCATCTGCTGGGTGGCATTCTCCTGATTCTGGGCGCTTATACGCGGATCGCTTCCCTTATCCAGATTCCCATCCTCCTTGGCGCCATCTTTTTCGTGAATACCCGGGCTATCTGGAATCCTTTCCCGGAACTTATTATCTCCTTGATCGTTTTGCTGCTGCTGGTATATTTTCTGGTGGCCGGCGACGGTCCCTGGTCTATAAAGTCCGACGATATGGAATCCCGGTCTTAAAGGGCAGCCTGCTCACTCTTGGCAACGGCATACTGGTAAAAATCGCGCATGGTTACCAATCGGGTAAAATCCTCAGGTTTTACCTTGAAGTGAAGGTTTTGCTCTATCACCACCGCCAGGTCGATATAATCCAGGCTATCAAGTTCAAGTGTTTCCTTCAAATGCGCTTCCGGCGTGATTTTCTCCGGATCCACCTCAAACTCTTCTGCCAGAAACTGATTGATTTTTTCTATGATGGCTGCTTCTTTCATGCTGAGCGAAATAAATATGTCAAACGGTCCTCAAATGTAGTAACTGTTTAGTAATTTTCTCGCATGGTTAAACCCGGCTTGGAAGAGTCCTATGATATAATAATAATCGGCTCCGGCGTAGGTGGATTGACGGCAGCTGCCCTGTTGTCGAAAGCCGGCTACTCGGTTTGCGTACTGGAAAAGGAACCCCATGCCGGTGGATACCTCGCCGGCTTCCGTCGCAAATTTTTTCTCTTCGATACGGCCATTCACTGGCTGAACCAGTATGGTCCGGGCGGACTGATCTGCCGGGTGTTTGATCTGATCGGAAAAGATTATCCCAGAGCCGTTTCACAACAAAGAATTCGCCGTTACAAGGGAAATGATTTTGATTATCTGCTCACGAATAATCCCGACGAATGGCGCGACCAACTGATCCGCGAATTTCCGCATGAAGAAAAAGGAATCCGTCGTTTCTTCGCCAGTGCCAAAAAAATCGGACGTTCCTTCCGCGAATTCAATTCCGTTTTTCGCTCTAAGGAGAATATGAGCTTCTGGGAGCGGATCCGCGCCGGATACAAAACCTTCCGCTTCGTGCTGCCCTTTATCCCTTATGTGATGTACAGCGGCGAAAAGGGATTAAGAAAGGGATTGAAGAAGTTTTTCAAGGACCCCCGCCTTCATAAAATTTTTGCTTCCGAGCAGGAGCTGATCGGTTGCTTCGTACCTATCGGATGGGCCTATTATGGCGATTTTCAGAGTCCCCCCAGAGGTGGCAGCCAGATGATTCCCAAATGGCTGCAGCATAATATCGAATCGCGTGGCGGGAGAATGCTTTTTCAAAGCCGGGTTACCGAAATCATGGTGGAAGACAACCAGGCAAGAGGCGTGAAGTTCCGGCATCGCAATAAAGATTATGCCTTCCGCGCAAAGTATGTGATTGCAGCCAACGATATCGAAACCCTTTACGAAAAAATGCTGCCACCTTCCGTGGTGCCCGAAGCCCTGAAGAGCAAGCTGAAGAAAGCAGAACTCTATACTTCCTCCGTCACGCTTTCCATTGCGCTGGATTGTCCGGCTGAGACCCTCGGCTTTGGCGAGGAAATGATTCATCTGGTGGACGAGCATCTGCCTTTCGATGCCTATTTCAACGGCGATCCCGACCAGGCCGAGATCAGCATCCTCGCTGCATCGGTGCGCGATAAATCCCTCTGTCCCGAGCACCAGGGAACCCTCACCATCTATATGCCGGCGGAAATGGAATATATGCAAAACTGGCGCACGCAGCGTGATGCCGACGGCAACTATATCCGCGGTGAGGAATACAAAAAGCTTAAGCAGGAAGTGGCCGATAAACTGATTGCCCGCGTGGAGTCGAAGATTGCCCCCGACCTGCGTAAACATATCCTCTTCTGCGAAGTGGCAACTCCGGTTACACATTACCGTTATACCGGCAATAAAAATGGTACTATGATGGGGGCCCGTCCGGGCCGGGCCAATATGCAGGCAAAAATTGCGCATTATCAGACACCGGTGCGTAACCTGATTCTCGGCGGCCATTGGGCTGAACTCGGTGGGGGAGTGCCCATCGCTGTAAAGGCCGGTGCCAATGCAGCCATGCTGATCCTCCGCAAGGAACGCCCGCAACTGTTTAAGCTGATCGCTTCCTATATGGATGAAAAAATCCCCCTTGAGCAGGTACTCAACAGTCCCGAGTTCCGGAACGATGACTTTCCCTTCAAGTCATACCCCACGCCATCTGAAAGAGCCCGCGCGCGCGAACTGCAGACAGCGGAAGATTCGGAGTCCTAACTCAGTTTGTATTTCTTTTTCAGATAATCGAGCGCCATTTCATAGGCTTCCCTTGTTTTGGCAGGGTCGTGTTTGGGATTGCTGGGATTGGCAAATCCATGTACGGCATCGAAAATGATATAACGGAGATCCTTACCCGCTGTTTTCATGTTGCGGGCGAATTCCTCAATCACCTGCCTGGAAATATATTCCTCGCGCGCAAAAAGTCCCAGTACATCACCATTCAGTTTTTTCAGTTGCTCCACGTCCTTCACGGGCATGCCGTAAAAGATCACGGTACCGATATTCTGTTTGCCGCCGATAATGGCTGAACGGAGCGACCAGCTTCCGCCAAAACACCAGCCAATATTGGCCACTTTGGCGCCTTTCCCGGCATATTGATAGGCGCCCTGAACGATGGACTCCAGCCTTGCCGGATCCAGAGACTGCATAATCTGTCCGGCTTCAGCCCGGTCATTGGTAACTTTTCCGTCGTACATATCGAGGGCCAGCACATTGATTTCGCCTCCCAGATCATTGTAATAGGTATCCGCTTCCTTTTTGATGTGATCGTTCAGTCCCCACCATTCCTGGTAAACAAAGAGCCATTTTTTACCGGGTTTCTTTGCCTTGATCAGATAACCCGAAGCCTGCCTGCCATCGGGAGTGGGAAAGCTGACCATGGAGCCCGCAGCCTGATAGGAAATGGAAAGCGGCGTGGGATGTAGGGCCTGAAAAGCAGGATCGCCGGCAAAAGCCACCATATCGTCGGCAAGAGGATGACATTTTACGGCATTTTTCAGGTGTGCGGTGCGATCCACCGGTTTCCACCAACCCAGTCCGATTGCAAAAACGGTAAAGGGAATCAACAGGAACTTAATCATAAATGTGGAATGAATGGTTACAAAAAAGGACGAATCTCTGAAGTTGAGCATATAATTTCGGAAAAAAAAACCATAGTTATGGGAATTGCCTGCCGTATAATAATGTTCTCCCTGCTGCTGGGATCTTCCGTCCGGGCACAGTTGCTGCCGCAGAAAGACTGGTTGCTGAATTCCGGCGGATTTGAAGCAACGGTCAGCCTGTCGAACGACAAAAAGGATCTGGTGCTGACGAACGGACTCGTGCGACGTAGTTTCCGCCTGCAACCCCATCTGGTTTGTTACGACTATACCAATCTCAATACCAATCAGCAACTGATTCGAACTGTAAAGGAAGAAGCACGAATTGCCATCGACGGAATTTCCTATAAAATCGGTGGTGCCACCGGACTTGATGAACTGGCTTATTTTCTGCCCGAATGGTTATCGAAACTGAAACCCATCGACAGTGGTTTTCAGTACCAACAGTATACTATAACCGAAATTAAGCCAGAGATCAACTGGAAGAAAACTACCTGGGCACAGGGGCAAAGACCCATGAAGGGGAAAAAAGTGGTTTTCAGTTATACATCACCGTTAGCATCGATGAAAGGCGTTGAAGTGGATGTGATCTACGGAATTTATAGCGGCATTCCGCTGATCAGCAAATCGGTGGTGGTAAAGAATAATTCGGCACGCAGCTTTAAGCTTGATACCCTTGTAAATGAAGTGCTGGGCATGGTGGAAGAGGAGAGTGCCGTGGTGGGTGGTCCCGATCAGATGAAAAAGCCATCCGGACTTTATGTCGAATCCAATTACGCTTTCAACAACTCTATGCGCTATGAGTTGAGTGATCAGACCCTGCACTGGAAAACTGATCGCGCCTACACTTCACAGGTTAACTATAATTATGAAACACCCTGCGTGCTGGAGATCTATCCCAAATATGCTCCTGGAGTGGAACTAAATGCGGGCGGGCAACTGCAGTCCATCACCACCTATGAGCTGGCGATGGATAATTCGGATCGCGAGCGAAGGGGACTGGCCATACGGAAGCTGTATCGTACCATAGCCCCCTGGACCACTTCCAATCCGATTTTCATGCACCTCGTGAGTAAAAACGATGAGGAAGTACGGACGGCCATTGATCAGTGCGTGGCAACGGGATATGAGGCGCTGATCCTGAGTTTCGGCAGCCATTGCAATATGGAGGATACCAGCGCCGCCAATATCCGCAAATGGAAGGAGCTGGCTGATTATGCGCATAGCAAAAATATCCTGATCGGAAGTTATTCGCTCTTCAGTTCGCGACGAATCGATGATGAAAACGATGTGATCAATCCCCTTACCGGCAAGCCCGGTGGAACCATGTTTGGTAATGCACCTTGCCTGGGCAGCCGCTGGGGACTCGATTATATCCAAAAGCTTAAAACCTTCATGAAGCAAACCGGATTTGATCTGTTTGAGAACGATGGCCCCTATCCCGGTGACCGCTGTGCATCCACCAAACATCCGGGGCACAAGGGACTGGACGATTCGCAATGGCGGCAGATGGAATTGCAGAAGGGATTGTATCGCTGGTGTAACGAGAACGGCATCTATGTAAATGCACCCGACTGGTATTTTCTGGATGGCACGCATAAAATTGCGCTGGGCTATCGTGAAGTGAATTTCTCACTCTCGCGCGAGCAGCAACGTATCCTGAATCGTCAGAATATTTATGACGGTACCTGGGAGAAAACCGCTTCCATGGGCTGGGGATTTGTGCCCCTTATCAAATACCAGGGCGGTGGTCCGGAAGCCATCCTCGAACCGCTGTCCGAACATCTCCACGATTATGAGCAGCTGATGATGCAATATTATGGAGCCGGCATTCAGGCATGCTATCGTGGTCCGCGGTTGTATGATACCGAAACCACCCGGCAGCTGGTAATTAAAGTGATCCAATGGTACAAGAAATACCGTGAGATACTAAATGCCGATATCATTCACCTGCGTCGCGCTGATGGTCGCGATTGGGACGGTATTCTGCATGTGGATCCCTCCTTGCCGGTAAAGGGGCTGGCCATGCTGTATAATCCAACTTCCGCACCGATTACCCGCACTATCCACTTACCGCTTTATTATACCGGACTGAAAAATGCGGCGAAAATTGCGGAGCAGGAGGGGCCTGCGAAGCTCATCAATCTGAATCGTGACTATTCAGCCACGGTAACCGTAACGATTCCGGCAAACAGTTATACCTGGCTTAAGGTGATGGCTCCCTGAGAAAGCAGGCTGATGTAATTTTACCGACTAAACGGATTACAATGAAAATGGTAGTACTCGACGGGTACACGTTGAACCCGGGTGATTTAAGCTGGCAGGCACTGGAAGAGCTGGGCGAGCTCATCGTATATGATCGTACCGCTCCCGATCAGGTGTTGGAACGCTCAAAGGGTGCTGCCATTTTGTTAACGAATAAAACGCCTCTTCCCGGATCCGTGCTCGAACAGTTGCCCGATCTGAAAATGGTCAGCGTGCTGGCCACGGGATATAATATTGTGGATATCGAAACGGCCAAACGACTTTCCATTCCGGTGTGCAATGTGCCGGGATACAGCACCCATTCGGTGGCGCAGCTTTGTTTCGCGCTGCTGCTGGAACTGACGCATGCGGTGAAGGAACATAATGATGCAGTAAAAAGCGGCGCATGGGTGAGCTCGCCGGATTTTTCATTCTGGACTCAACCGCTTACCGAACTCGCGGGCAAAACATTCGGCATAATCGGCCTGGGCGATATCGGCAAAAAAGTGGCCGATATTGCAGCTGCATTTGATATGAAGGTGTTGGCTTATAGTCGTACGAAAACCGATCAGTCGCCTCGCCAGAATTTTGCATGGGCTTCGCTGGAAGAACTACTGCAAAAATCCGATGTGGTGAGTTTGCATTGTCCGCTTACACCACAAACAGAAGGGTTGATCAACGCGGAACGTTTGAAGCTGATGAAGCCATCTGCATACCTGATAAATACATCGCGAGGACCACTGATTGTTGAACAGGATCTGGCCGATGCATTAAACAATAATCAGTTGGCAGGCGCTGCACTCGATGTACTTTCCAAAGAACCGCCACCTCCTAATAATCCATTATTAACGGCAAAGCATTGTCTGATTACTCCGCATATTGCCTGGGCTTCGGTGGAAGCAAGAAAAAGACTGATGCAGGCAACTGTGGAAAATCTGCACAGTTTCATGAAAGGATCACCAATCAATAAAGTGAATTAAATGCAAATCGCTAGAAAAAAAGATAGATTCTAGTTTCCAAGTTTGTTTAGCACATCAAGGCATTTGACCACTCAGCACAGACTCGCAGCACGACGACCATTCATACTGTCTGAAACAGTCTCGATAAGAAGAGACTTGTTAACAAAAAATCAGCTGTATGACGAAAATTATCCTGTATCTGGTGATGTTTATAACACTGGGTACAACGGTATCGGCACAGAGTGTTGTTACCGGGAAAGTACTGGACGAGAAAGATGGTTCACCAATTATCGGAGCTTCAATCCGTGTGAAAAATGGCGCTATCCTTGGCACCACCAATGAACTGGGTGCTTTCTCCATTAATGTACCCGCCAATGCAAGAACACTAGTTGTAACGTATGTAGGGTATGACGAAGTAGAAGTGAATATCACCGGAAATCAATTGTTGATTGCCATGAAAACCGCTTCCAAATCACTCAATGAAGTGGTGGTTACGGGTTATGCTACCAGAACCCGTCGCGCCAATACCGGTTCAGTTTCCGTGGTGTCCATTGATGATGTTCGCACTCAACCCAATGCATCCTTTGATCAGATGCTGCAGGGACAGGCACCCGGTCTGAACGTTAAGACCGGATCGGGACAGCCCGGACGAAATGCCGACGTGGTGATCCGCGGAAAGGGATCTATCAATGGTTCGGTTGATCCGCTTTATATTCTGG
>DATCJQ010000110.1:0-5842 GCA_036562745.1 Flavihumibacter sp. | reverse complement strand
GCACGGCCGTGGTGTATCGAGCCAACAATGTTATTTACAGTCTCACGGAAGATGATCAGGGCAGAATCTGGGCGGCGAGTTGTGGCGGACTTATGCAGCTGAATCCCGAGACCGGTACCATTCGATATTATTACGAGCGTGCCTATGAAGAACCGCTGAATAAATTATATGCCATCATCAAACTGCGTCATGCAGATAGTTTACTCGTCGGAACCGATGACGGTGTCCGTTTTTTTTGCCTGCGAACCATGCAATGGATGCCCGATTCCGTTCATTGGAAAACGGAATCGGTATTGAACGGACTCGCATCCATCCGGGCTATCCGTTATTTCATGGAGGATGCCAATGGAACGGTTTGGGTGGGAACCGAAGGAAGGGGATTGGCGCGTATCAATTATATCAATAAAGAGCTGGAAACAATTGAACCGGTAAACCAAATTGCGCGCAGTGTAAAGCATGTTGTTCGAAGAGTTCGCGATCTCTTACTGGCAACCAATAACGGATTGCTGATTTATGATGATCTCACCAATAAAGTAAAGCGTCAGGTCTATATACGCGGTGCGGAAGCTTCCAATGTTTGCAATGCGATACAGTTGGATCAGCAGGGCTATATATGGATCAGCAGCAACCGTGGTTTGTATAAGCTGGATGAGGCCTTCCGCGTGGATCAGGAGTACAATACAGGAAACGGACTCACATTCAGTGAATTTAATCCCACCAGTACACTGGCCGATCCGGAGGGACGATTGTATTTCGGTGGCATGGAGGGCATAACCGTATTTTATCCGCAGCAGCTTCGCAGTACAACTTATAGTCCAGCGCCGGTGGTTACGGGTATCTTGATCAACAGCCAGGAACTGGAGCGGAATCTTCATCCCAATTTGTTGCATAATATCCGGCTCAACCACAAGCAGAATTTCCTGACCATCCGCTTTGCGGTGCCGAATTATTCGCGGGAAGCCAATTGCATGTTCAGTTATCGCCTGAAGGGATTGGACGATAACTGGAGTGAGCCCTCCGAGAATGCGGAAGCCGTATTTACTTCGCTGCCACCCGGACCATACCAGTTTGAATTGCGTTCTGCAAACAGTGATGGCGTTTGGAGCGAGGAAATCAAACAGCTGGGAATAGAAATCCAACTGCCCTGGTGGCGGCATCGGGGACTGCATGTGGCGGTGGTGCTGGTGCTGGCCGGACTGATCAGTTTTGCGGTGCGTCATCGCATCAATAAGATACGGCAGGAAGCGATTCTCCGTAGTCAAATGGCAGAGCTGGAAATAAAGGGCTTGCATACCCAAATGAACCCCCATTTTATTTTCAATGCACTGAACAGTATTAAGGAAATGATCTGGAAGGACGATAAGCGAAATGCCAGTCGTTACCTGAGCAAATTTGCGATGCTGATAAGAACCAGTCTCGAACATTCGCGTCAGCCATTTATTTCAATTCAGCAATGCATTGATCATCTGGAGCAGTATCTCGAAATGGAGAAACTCCGCTTCGATGATTTTACCTATAGAATCGAGACAGAAGAGGAGATTCTGTCGGGCGATGTATCTATTGCACCGATGTTGGTGCAGCCTCTTGTGGAGAATGCAATCTGGCATGGATTGCGGAACAAGCAACAGGATCGTCAACTGGTGGTTCGCTTCTTCCGAAAGGGTGAGTTCATAATCTGCGAAGTCGATGATAATGGGGTGGGGATCCGGCAAACCATGCTGAACCGCAAGGAACAGAAGCAGGTTCATAAATCCGTTGGTCTTGAGAATATCCGCGAGCGACTGGCCGTACTCAATGAAAAATACCAGATGAATTGTTCGCTGTTCATTGCCGATAAGTCGGAGCTGGGCACTTATCAGGATTCCGGTACCCTGGCGATACTCGCGCTATCCGTATAACAAAATTTGGTTCTGAATCAGTAGTTCTAATTGTAAAACTTGTTTTAAAATGGTTGTATGATTAAAACGATTCTGGTGGATGATGAAGCAAGCGGACTTTACACACTGCGGCAGCTGTTGCAGGAGTATTGTCCCGAGTTGAAAGTAATTGCCGAGTGCAGCACGGCCGATGCGGCGCGTGAAAAAATTGAGTTGCTTGAACCGCAGCTGGTATTTCTCGATATTTCACTTCCGGGAAAAAGCAGTTTCGAATTGCTGGAAGAACTGGATGAGCGCGAGTTTGAAATCATTTTTGTAACGGCGCACAACAGTTATACCCTGACGGCATTTCGCTATAGTGCCATCGATTACCTGGTGAAACCGATTGATGAGGATCTGCTGGTGCAGGCAGTAAAGCGCGCCATCAAACGCATCTCGAAAAACGATCTGCAGCAAAACGTGAACACGCTTTTGCATAATTTGTCGATCAGCGGAAAGGGGCCCTTGCTGAAGCTCTGCATTCCGTCTGTGAAGGGATTTCAGGTGGTGGAACTCAAGGATATCATGTACTGCGAAGCGGCGGGTAACTACACGAATTTTTATTTCACGCATCAGCCCATGTATTGTTCGGCGAAAGCGATTCACGATTACGAAGAATTGCTAAGCGATGCGGGATTCGTGCGCGTACATAAATCCTATCTTATCAACATGCAGCATATCAAGGAATATATCCGCGGCGAGGGCGGCACGGTAATCATGAGCAATAACGCGGAAGTGGAAGTGAGCCGGCGGAAAAAGGAAATCTTCTTCAGCCGGCTGAAAGAGTACAATAAATTCTAGTGCTATTGAACAGGTGTTACTGGAACAGCTGCACGCTCACTTTGTTCTTCATCATTTCGCGGATGGTGTCGGCAATACCCTGGGCATCGTATCCGCACTCGCGATGCAGTTCCTTCACGGTGCCATGTTCAACAATGCGATCGGGTACACCCAGTATTTTCACTTGTGCATGGTAGTTATGCTGCGCCATGAACTCCAGTACCGCTGATCCGAATCCGCCTGTAACGGTTCCGTCTTCCACGGTTATGATTTTCTGATAGCGCTGGAAGACTTCGTGCAGCAGCTCTTCGTCGAGCGGCTTCACGAAACGCATATCATAATGCGCGGGATTGATGCCGTATTGTTTTACGTCGCGAATAGCCGATGCCGCAAAATTGCCGGGGTGTCCGAAACTGAGGATGGCAATCTCGTCACCATCTTTAAGTTTACGCCCTTTCCCTACGGGGATGGCTTTCATTTCCGTTTTCCACTCGGGCATAACGCCTTCACCCCGCGGATAGCGAATCACGAAGGGATATTTGTTCTCTTCGAGCTGCGCTGTGTACATGAGGTTGCGCAGTTCCGATTCATTCATCGGCGCGCTGATGACCATATTGGGAATACAACGGAAGTAGGCGATATCATAGAGACCATGGTGCGTGGGACCATCTTCACCCACCAGGCCTGCGCGATCGAGACAAAAGATTACGGGCAGTTTCTGGATGGCCACATCATGTACGGCCTGATCATAAGCCCGCTGCATAAAGGAGCTGTAGATATTACAGAACACGCGCATCCCCTGTGTTGCAAGCCCTGCACTTACGGTAACGGCATGCTGTTCGCAGATGCCCACATCGATGGCACGGTCGGGCATTTTGTCCATCATGATTTTCAACGATGAACCCGAGGGCATGGCCGGTGTGATACCGAAGATAGCGGGATTCTGCTCCGCCAGCTCCAGTATGGTGTGTCCAAATACATCCTGGTATTTGGGAGGCTGCGGAGTATCATATTTCTTCTTGAAAATTTCGCCGGTGATTTTGTCGAAGAGTCCGGGTGCATGCCATTTGGTCTGATCTTTTTCAGCCAGTGCATAACCCTTGCCCTTAACCGTAATCACGTGCAGGATTTTCGGTCCCGGTATATTTTTCAGATCCTGCAGGGTGTCCACCAGTTTGGTGATATTATGTCCGTCAATGGGACCGAAATAGCGGATCTTGAGTGCTTCGAAGAGATTACTGCTTTTGTTCACCATTCCCTTGATGGAATGCTCCAGTTTGGAAGCGATTTCGCGCGAGAAATTGCTGCCCACGGGGAGCTTGCCCAGGGCTTTCCACACATCGTCCTTCAGTTTGTTATAGGCAGGGGAGGTGGTGATATCGGTCAGGTATTCTTTGAGCGCGCCCACGTTGGGGTCGATGCTCATGCAGTTATCATTCAGTATGATAAGGATATCGGCGTCGGAAACGCCCGCGTGGTTCATGGCTTCGAAAGCCATCCCGGCGGTCATGGAGCCATCGCCGATAACGGCCACGGATTTCCGGTCTTCGCCCTTGTATTTGGCAGCCAGCGCCATGCCCAGGGCTGCGGAAATGGAAGTGGATGAATGTCCCACTCCGAATGTATCGAATTCGCTTTCCGAGCGTTTGGGAAAGCCTGAAAGCCCGCCGTATTTACGGTTGGTGGAAAAATTATCGCGCCGTCCGGTGAGGATTTTATGTCCATATGCCTGGTGCCCCACGTCCCAAACCAGCTGGTCGTAGGGGGTATTGTATACATAGTGCAGGGCGGTGGTCAGTTCCACCACACCCAGACTGGCCGCAAAATGGCCCCCGTGCACGCTCACCACATCAATGATATATTGACGCAATTCGTCACAAACCTGGTGCAATTGTTCCTTGCCGAGCTTTTTTAAGTCGGCCGGCGAGTTGATCTGCTGCAGAAGGGCCCCTGGTTTTATTTCCATTCGGTATGTGTAAATAAGCATCAAAGATACGGAACTGATATGGCAAAATCCGCGTATGCCACCCATCCCCCAATGGTTGCCCCATCCCAATTTATTTGGCCATTAGTACAATTCACTATATTAGGGGGCACGCAAACTGCTAGATTTGTATTTATGCTTCCCCGCGGAATAAAATATTACTGGATTTGTCAGGTGTTGGGCTGGACTTTTGTGGCGCTTACCATGCTGATTTTTGTGTACACCTTCACCCCGTCCAAGATCGATCACCGGCTCTTTATCAGGGTAGCGCTTATCTTTTTCGCCGGTATTTTTACCACCCATCTTTTCAGGGCCTTTATCAAGCGGAGCGGCTGGCTGCTGCTGCCCATTGAGAAGGTAATCCCCCGGATGGCCTTGGCCATTGTTGTTACCAGCTTGCTTTGTAGCCTGGTTTTCATGGGGTTAGTGCAAATGTTCGACGTGCAGACCAATGTTCAGCGCCGAATCGATTTTTCCGCCCGGTTACTGGGAGCCACCCTGGATATCGGGCTTTTTATTATCCCCTGGACCCTGATCTATTATATTTACCACTATGTGGCCAAGAGCCGGAAGCAGGAGGTGGATACCCTCAAGCTCGAAGCCCTGGTGAAGGAACTGGAGCTGAAGACTATCAAGGCTCATATAAATCCCCACTTCATTTTCAATGCGTTGAACAGTATCCGGGCCCTGATCGACGAGAATCCGGGGCGCGCCCGCGATGCCATCACCGAACTCAGTAATATCCTCCGCAGCAGCATGCAGTCTGAAAAATCGGAGACCGTACCCCTGGAAAAAGAACTGAATATCGTGCGCGATTACCTGGCCCTGGAGCATATCCGGTTTGAAGACCGCCTGAAAGTGGAATACGAAATTGATGAGGATACCCTCGACCAGCCCATTCCGCCCATGATGCTGCAAACCCTGGTGGAAAATGCCATCAAGCACGGAATCGGCAAGCAGATGAAGGGGGGCGTTGTGCGGATTATTTCCGATTTTCGGGATGATTTCCACGAATTGCTGGTGCAGAACACGGGTCGGTTGGGCACCCAGATCAATGGAGATGGATTTGGCATCAGCAGCACCAAAAACCGTTTGCAACTTCTTTTCGGCGATAAGGCCGATTTTCAGATAAAGGAATCCAATGGGAACATGGTGGAAGCCA
>DATCJQ010000108.1:0-2008 GCA_036562745.1 Flavihumibacter sp. | reverse complement strand
GTTGGAATTGATCCATGGAATCGATGAACCGGGGTTCGATAAATCCGTGCCGGGCTTTTAACTCCATAATCCGATCCTTATACGAAGGGGGTGTGGCGCTGTCGAAGAACAAGAGCCAGCGGAAATTCTGATTGGTCTGTCCAGCCACGCAGGGAAGGCAGTACTCTTCAAAAATCCGGAAACGATTTTTTAGCCAGGAATCTGTAAGCACGTTGATTCCTGTTCTTGTGGTTTTCCAGTTCCCTGCTCTCAAATTGAAGCGGGTAACCAGAAAATGTTCATACAACATAGGCGGCGTTTTCAAAGCTTCACATAGCCGGCACCACCTGCAGCCTTATAGATGGCTTCCACAAGTCGTATATCCCTCAGTCCCTCTTCCCCGGGTACCTGCATGGGTTTGCCCTGAAGGATGGCCAGGGCATCATCGTCCATCTGCATGGTCTGCTGGGCCGGTACTGAATAGGGGTGCGCTACATTTCCCAGCGGACTGCTGATCCGCTGGCCATTGTAGGCTGAATAGGGGTTAACGCGAATAATTCCTTTTTCGCAATGTATATCCAGGAAATTTATGTTTTCTCCAAAGCTGGTTTTTATCTCGGCCAGTACGCCACGCGGAAATTCCAGCGTGGCGACGGCGATTTCGTCCAGTCCGTTTTTATAAATTTCCGGTCTTGTTGTGGATGTGTTTGCAGAAACTATGCCAACGGGTTCCATGCCGGTTCCCATCCGGGCTCCCTGGATGGAATAGACGCCCATATCGTACATGACACCGCCGCCCATCTCTCTTTTCTGCTTCCAGTGATCGGTCCTGTTTTCTCGGTAGCCAGCGGCGCATTGGAGACTGGTCACTTTCCCAAGCTGTTGATCCGCCACCATTTTTCGCCAGTGCTTCGTGTTGGGTTCGTGCTGCAGCCGGTACCCGATGGCCAGTGATCTTTTGTTTTTGGCGCAGGCACTAATCATATCCAGGCATTCCTGCTCATTCATGGCCATTGGCTTTTCACACCACACATGTTTGCCGGCATTGGCAGCACGGATGGTATATTCTTTGTGCATGGAGGGCGGCAACACCACATACACTACATCGATATCAGGGTTGTTTGCGATGCTGTCGAAATTCTCGTAGTTGTAAATATTCTTGTCCGGAATTCCATATTGCTTTTGCCAGGCTTTGGCCTTATCGGGACTACCCGTAACGATACCCGCCAGATAACAGTGTTTGGTTGCCTGCAAGGCGGGTGCCAGCAGATCTGTACTATAGTAGCCCAATCCCACCAGGGCTACACCCAGTTTATCCTTCGGCCGCGGGCTGCAGGCAAACAAGGAGCGTGGAGAAATCAGGAGCAGGCTGCTGCCTGAGATCAGATTTCGGAGGGCCTGGCGGCGGGATTGATTTTTCATGGCTGGCAGTTTCCTTAAAGTTAACCCATTGTGCCGGAAATTCCCGTTTCTCCACGACCAGGGGAAAAGTACAATTTCTCATGCGTTTTGTCCATTGACAAAACCATTTTCGCATATACGGGAACGATAGTTCGGCCTGATCATGAATTAGTTGTCAAAAACAATTAATTTCCGGTATTAAATCGGAAAATTCATGAAATTCGGTTCCTTGCTATTAGCTATTTTGATGCTGGTGCAAATCAGCAGCTATGCCCAGCCGGCAGAAAAACTGGTGAAAGTAATTGTGGCTCCCGACCGGCAGAGTTGGGAATATAAGCCCGGAGAGAAAGTCAAATTCAATGTAACGGTGCTGCATGCCGGCAATCCCATCCAGAATGCAAAAATCCGTTATGAGCTGGGACCCGAAAAGCTGCCTGCCGTAAAGATTGATTCTGCCGTGCTGAAAAATGGTACCATCGTACTGGATGGCGGCACCCTGAAAACCGCCGGATTTCTCCGTTGCATCGTGACCACCAAGGTGGATGGCAAAACCTATCGCGGATTTGCAACAGCGGGATTTGCACCCTCAACCATTCAGCCAACCATCAGTTTGCCTGCCGATTTTACC